>NZ_DAOMOZ010000171.1:0-10837 GCF_035444585.1 Agriterribacter sp. | reverse complement strand
GTTTACCTTGTGGCTGAAGGAAAAACACTGGATGAAGCGCTGGTGTTGAATGAAAAGCTGACAAAGGAAGTAGAAGCATTCCAGGCAAAAGGGATCATATCCCAATACGCCGGGGTATCATCGCTGCTGCTTTCCGATACCCTTCAGCGAGAGCGGATCACGCGATGGAATGATTACTGGACTGCCGGGAAAAAGCAGCAATTATTATCGGTAATGCAGCGGGAAGGCGCTGCGTTGGGATACAGTACCACAGCTTTTAACCGGTTTGCAGGGTTACTCAACAGGTCTTTTAATGTAACCGACAGCGCAGCAATGTATGCGGTGCGCAAAACCCTGCTGGATGATTATATTACAGAAGCGCCCGGGAAAGCCACGGTGGTAACCCTGCTGAAAACGCCGGCACAAAACAAAGCAACGGTATACGAAGCCTTTGAAAACAAACCCGGCACTACTATACTGGACAAGCAATACCTTACGGGTAAGTTCGTGGAACTCATCAATGCCGACTTTACCAGTATAGCCCTCATTACTTCGTTGCTGGTGTTTTTTGTTTTGCTGGTAACCTATGGAAGGATAGAGCTGGCGCTGATGGCATTTTTGCCTATGCTGGTAAGCTGGATATGGATATTAGGCATCATGGGTATTGCAGGCATTAAATTCAATATCATTAACATTATTGTGTCTACCCTTATTTTTGGACTGGGCGATGATTACAGTATTTTTATAATGGATGGCCTGCTGCAGGAATATAAAACCGGTAAAAAAAATCTTTCTTCTTTTAAATCGTCCATTTTACTTTCGGCCATTACCACTACCGCAGGACTGGGTGTGCTCATCTTTGCCCAACATCCCGCCCTGCGCTCTATTGCCACGATCTCCGTTATTGGTATACTGTGCGTGGTGCTGGTGGCGCAGGTGTGCATTCCTTTTTTGTTTTCCGTACTGATCAGGAACCGGGCACAGCAGCAGTTATTTCCCTGGACTTTTGGGGCAAATCTGCGTTTGCTCATGTGTGGTTTATCGGGGGCAGCATCATCCTGGCGGCCATTGGTTTTGTGCTTATAAAATGCAACCCTTTTAATAAAGAAAAAGGTAAACACTTTTTCCATATAGCTATTGCGCGGTTTTCGGGATCGCTCATTTATATAATGGGTAATGTTAAGAAAACGATCATTAATCCTTTGGGTGAGGATTTTTCAAAACCTGCTGTGATCATCTGCAACCACCAGTCGGGGCTGGATAATTTTATACTGATGATGCTATATCCGAAGCTGATATTGCTCACCAACGACAGGGTGAGGCATGCGCCTGTTTCGGGCGCGGTGGTGCGCATGGCGGATTATTATTCGGCATCGGCGGGGGCAGAGAACAGTATTGAGCAAATGCGTGAAAAAGTGAAGAAGGGCTACTCGATTGTTGTATTTCCCGAAGGTACCCGTTCGCCCGACGGGAAAATGAAAAGGTTTCACCGGGGTGCTTTTTACCTGGCGGAGCAACTGCAACTCGATATACTGCCTGTGATCATTCACGGCACCGGGTACACGATGACCAAAAAAGATATGCTGGTTAAAGACGGTAAAATAACGGTTAGGTTCTTACCGCGTATACACCCGGAAGACAGCAGCTTTGGCGCTAATTATAGTGAGAGGGCAAAACAAATCGGGAAATATTTCAGGACCGAATATGAGCAATTGCGCGCATCGGTTGAAGTGCCCTCCTGGTTCAGGGAACAATTGTTTTACAACTATATTTATAAAGGACCGGTGTTGGAATGGTATATGCGTGTTAAGGTAAGATTGGAAAAAGATTACCAACAGTTCCATGAGTTGTTGCCTTTGCAGGGTAATTTGCTTGATATCGGCTGTGGCTACGGCTTTATGTCGTATATGCTGCACTTCGCCGCCAGGGATAGAAATATTACCGGCATTGATTATGATGAAGAAAAAACAGTTGTAGCCGGTCATTGTTTCAGCAAAAATGAACGGATCAATTTTAAGCATGCAGATGTAATGAACTTTGCGTTCGGAAAATACGATGGTATCATACTTGCCGACATGTTGCATTATCTTGCCCCGGAGCAGCAAAAGCAGATCATCGGTAAGTGTATGGAAAGCCTGAATGAAGGCGGAACGCTCATTATACGTGATGGTGACAGGGACCTGGCGGAAAAACATAAAGGCACCAGGCTGACGGAATTCTTTTCCACAAAGCTTTTTGGATTTAATAAAACTACCGGTTCGGGGCTGTCCTTTTTATCGGGCCGTATGATCAGTGATATAGCAGCGGCGTATAATATGGAATGCCGCAGGATTGATGAAACAAAGTACACATCGAATGTTATTTTTGTAATTCAAAACCGCAAAAGCGTATAATGAACAGGTACGACATAGTGATCATAGGGAGCGGTATTGGCGGGCTGGTATGCGGCGGTATACTCAGCAAAGAAGGCTACCGCGTTTGTGTGCTTGAAAAAAACAGGCAGATCGGCGGGAGTCTCCAGACCTTTGCGCGTGAAAAGGTGATCTTTGATTCGGGCGTGCATTATATAGGCGGATTGGGTAAGGGGCAGAACCTTTACCAGATATTCAGGTACCTGGGTGTAATGGACAAGCTGAAGCTGCAGAAGATGGATGAGGACGCCTTTGACAAGATCATCATCAGCAATGATCCTAAAGTGTACCGGCAGGCCCAGGGGTACGAAAATTTTATAAAAAACCTGGTTGCCGATTTCCCGGAAGAAGAAGCAGCTATCCGCAACTACTGCCGTAAAATCCGGGAAACCTGCGACAAATTTCCCCTATATAATTTAAGGACAAACGGGTTGTATGAAGAAAAGGCGGATGTATTGACCCTGGATACCCATTCCGTAATTACCTCTTTAACAGGTAATACAACGCTGCAGGCGGTGCTTGTGGGTAATAATGCACTGTATGTGGGCAAACCCGATGAAACGCCTTTTTATGTGCATGCGCTTATAATAAACAGTTATATCGAAAGCGCATGGAAATGCATTGACGGCGGATCGCAGATAGGAAAGGTTTTGGCCAAAATGATCAGGGATGCCGGCGGGGAAGTGGTCAGGCATTGCGAAGTAAAAAAAATAGCAACCGAAGCCGATGTGGCTGTATATGCTGAATCGGCTGACGGGAAGCGGTACTATGCAAACCAGTTCATTTCCAATGTTCACCCCGCAAAAACAATGGAAATGACGGATGCGGAGGTTATAAAAAATATCTATCGCAAACGCATACGTAACCTTCCCCATACCATTTCTTCCTTTTTACTGCATATTGTACTGAAGAAAAACTGCTTCAGGTATACCAGGCACAATTATTATTATCACAAAGAAGGACAGATCTGGAACCTTGCCGATTATACGGAAGACAATTGGCCTTTGGGCTATGCTCTTTTCCTTCCGCCCTCATCCGGAACAACGGAATATGCAGAGGCAATGACTATTTTTACGTATATGCGTTATGAGGAAGTAGCGCCCTGGCATGATACCTTTAATACGGTTTCTGCCGAAAACAAGCGCGGCGCAACCTATGATGCGTTTAAAAAGTATAAGGCTGAGATATTGCTGGATTGCGTGGAAGAAAGATTCCCGGGCTTACGGAATTGTATACAGTCGTATACTACTTCCACACCGCTTTCCTACAGGGATTATATTGGTAATTACGACGGTTCTTTATATGGCGTGGCAAAAGACTATAAAGATCCTTTAAAAACATTTATATCGCCCCGAACCAAAGTCAGGAATCTTTATCTTACGGGGCAAAACATAAATATTCACGGGGTGCTGGGCTCTTCCATAAGCGCTTTGCTCACCTGTGTTTCATTATTGGGTAACGAAAACGTGGTTGAAAAAATAAAGAATGCATAGCGTCAGGAAAATTGGAAAATGGCTGTTATACAGTACTGGCATATTAATGCTGCTGTTACTTTGTGTTTTCTTATACGTGGTATACGTAAGTAAAACCGATCCGCCCTTTGTTGCAGACAGGAGCAGTATGCAATGGCAGCGTAAAGATCATGGCAATGGCTTTTATACGCTTGGGAACAACTGGTTGAGAAAGAGCAGCTCAGGATTGTTTGAGTTGTATGTAGAAGGCGATCCGTTTGAAAGGGGCGTGGTAAACGGTAAGCTTTCCAGAGAGCTGCTGGTATTGCAGGAAGATTATTTCAGCGCACAGATCAGCAAAATGATCCCTTCCACCTTTTACCTGCATTTTTTAAAATACGTGATCGGCTGGTTCAACCGCCACCTGGATAAGAATATTACAGATGAATACAAGCAGGAAATTTACGGCATATCCAGATCTGCCTCAAGTGCGTATGGATATATAGGCACCAACTACCAGCGTATACTCAACTATCATGCAGCACACGATATTGGTCACGCGTTGCAGAACATGGCGTTGGTAGGCTGCACTTCATTCGGCACCTGGGATGCCGCCTCCGAAGACAGCACTATGATCATTGGTCGGAACTTTGATTTTTATGTGGGTGATGATTTCGCCAAAAACAAGATCGTTCTTTTTGAAAACCCTTCGCAGGGGTATAAGTTCATGAGCGTTACATGGGGCGGCTTTATAGGCGTGGTATCGGGCATGAACGAAAAAGGGCTTACCGTAACCATTAACGCCGCTAAAAGCAGCATCCCTTCGGGTTCAGCTACGCCGGTTTCACTGGTGGCAAGGGAAATATTGCAGTACGCTGCCAATATTGATGAAGCCGTTGCTATAGCACATAAGCGCACAATGTTCGTATCCGAATCTTTTTTAGTGGGGTCGGCGGCCGACAATAAGGCAGTGATCATTGAAAAAACGCCCGATACTTTAGATGTATATGATCCAGATTCAGATCATATTCTTTGCGCCAATCATTTTCAAAGCAAAGCATTGGCGGGATCTGAACCCAATATCAAACAGATCAGTGAAAGCGCCTCGGCTTACCGGTATAAAAGGCTGCAGGAGCTTTTGCAGGAAAAAGAAAAAAATACAGTGCAAAATACCATACGTATATTAAGAGACAGGAAAGGGTTACATGATACCAATATTGGCATGGGCAATGAAAAGGCGTTGAACCAGTTGATCGCCCACCACGCTGTGGTGTTTGAGCCAAAGAAATTGCTGGTATGGGTATCCACCGCTCCCTGGCAACTGGGTGAGTTCGTGGCTTACGATCTCAATAAGGTTTTTGCCCTGCAAGGCTTACAGGAAAATCGTGAAATATACGACTCAGCGCTTACGGTTGCCGCCGACACTTTTTTACTGGGCAGCCAGTATAAAAATTTTGAAAAATACAGGGAATACAGGCATCGCATAGCCCGGGGGGAAGATATAAATACAGATAGCCTGGTAGCCAGCAACCCACAGTTTTATCATGCATATGTGCTGGCGGGAGATTATTGTTTAAAACGCGGGCAATTTGATCGTGCCATAAAATATTACAGGCAGGCGTTAACAAAAGAGATCGCTACAAAGCAGGAAGAAAACTATATCCGGCAACAAATAGCCGATATTCAAAAGAAACTTCACTAAAATGATAACGGGTATAGGAACCGATATTGTTGAAACCGGCAGGATAGCAAAAGCCATTGAAAAAGAACAGGGCTTCAGGGAACTGGTGTTTTCGAAAAATGAAATAGCGTACTGCGAATCAAAAACGAATAAATACCAGCATTACGCTGCACGGTTCGCGGCTAAGGAAGCTTTTTTTAAAGCGGTCGGCACAGGGTGGAAAAACGGAACAGCTTTTAATGAAGTAGAAATCCTTAACGATGAAAAGGGTAAGCCGGAGCTGCAATTGCTGGGAGAAACTGCCGTTACGATCGGCGCAGTAAAGATACACGTTTCCCTATCGCATGTTAAAAGCATGGCAACGGCAGTGGTGGTGGTAGAACAATAAGATGTGTTCTTTGAGAAGAAATAATTAAAGCATACAATTGGAATCTGTTTAGTAATTTCCTGCCATGAAAAAACTGGAGACGCATTATGATGTGGTGATCATAGGCGCCGGCATAGGAGGACTAACTGCGGCGGCTTTATTAAGCAAGTCCGGACTTTCGGTTTGTGTACTGGAAAAGGAACCCCATGTGGGCGGATACCTTGCCGGCTTCAGGAGAAAGGATTTTATTTTTGATACCGCTATTCACTGGCTGAATCAATACGGGCCGGATGGCATGCTTACCCGGTTATTTGATGTGCTGGGCAATGATCACCCGCGGGCCATTACCCTGCAGCGTACCCGCAGGTACAAAGGCAGCAGCTATAATTATCTGCTCACCAATAATCCCAATGAATTGCGGGATCAGTTGATCAAAGAATTTCCTGCTGATAAAAACGGGATCGAACAGTTTTTTTTAAAAGCCCAAAAAATAGGAAATTCACTGAATAGCCTGAACCAGATATTCCGGTCGGAAGAAACGATGTCTTTTTCCGAAAAGCTGCAAAACAAGTTAAAGGTGCTTAAAGTGATCCTGCCTTTTATTCCTTTTATTTCTTACAGCGGGGAAAAGGGACTAAATAAGGGATTAAAGCGGTTTTTTAAAGATGAGAAACTGCACAATATTTTTGCGTCTGAAACCGAATTGATCGGGTGTATGGTTCCTGTAGGCTGGTCGTATGCAAACGATTTTCAGTGCCCGCCAAAAGGAGGGGGGCAGGTAATTCCGCAATGGCTGCGGCATGTGGTTGAATTTTATAATAATGTGGTATGCACGCAATGCAGCGTTAAAGAAATTATAGTGAATGAAAATACGGCGAAAGGGGTATCGTTCGTATATAAGGGCAAATTGCAGCAGCTTAAGAGCAAGTATGTAATTGCCGCCTGCGATATTGAAACCCTGTATGAAAAGATGTTGCCTGCTGATGCCGTTCCTGAAAAATTAAAAAAGAAGCTGCAGCAGGCAGAATTGTATACCTCATCGGTAACCATTTCCATCGCTCTTGATTGCAGCGCTGAAGAACTGGGCTTTGGTGAAGAGATGATACATGTTGCAGATGAAAGACAGTCGTACAGCAGTCACCATACCGGCGATCCGGCTACAACCGAGATCAGCATACTGGCGCCTTCTGTGAGAGATAAATCCATGGTACCGGAAGGGCATGGCTCCCTTACTTTATTTATGCCGGCGCTGATGGATTACAGCAATAACTGGTGTACTATGCAGGATGACCAGGGTAGCTATATCAGGGGAGAAGCCTATAAAACACTAAAAAAAGAAACTGCGGAGATCATCATCGGAAGGGTAGAAGCGCTGGTGGCTCCCGGGCTGAGATCGCATATATTGTTTTATGAAGTAGCTACACCGGTTACACATTACCGTTATACAGGCAACAAGAATGGAACGATGATGGGTGCAAAACCCGGGCGAAAGAACATGCAAAGTAAGATAGCTCATTACCAAACGCCGGTAAAAAACCTTTTACTGGGCGGTCATTGGGCCGAGCTGGGCGGTGGCGTGCCTATTGCTGCAAAAGCAGGAACCAATGCCAGTTTGCTGATATTGAAAAAAGAGAATAAGCCTGCATTTACAGCATTGTGCCGCTATATAGATGGTAAGATAACCTTGCAGGATTTATTAGCAAACGCTTCTTTCAAACCCTATGATAATTCATGGGTTCAACCGCTAACCCCGGCTCAGAAGCGCGCCGCACGTGAGGCTGCGGTTCTTTACCCAGTTCCCCCTGTTGTTGAGGAAGGGCAGGACGCTGCAGGGGAATAGCCTCACCCTCTTTCCCTCTCCTTGCAACGCCCGCCTGACCGGACGGGCAGGGAGAGGGACGGCGCAGCAATGCAATTCCAGGATTTTGATTCTTCCACATCATCATTTGAATAATTCTTTGCACATCTGAACGATCAGGTTATTAACGCTTTTGGCTTTCCTGTTCCTGGAAATAGTTATAAGCCTACTTATGGATTTATCTGTATTTTGAATCATATAAACCTTATGTTGAAAAACTATTTCAAAACTGCCTGGCGCAATATCAGAAAGCAAAAAATCCATATTCTTATCAATGTATTTGGGCTGGCGATTGGACTATGCGCTTGTATTACTATTTATCTGTTTAGCCGCTACGAGTTTAGTTTTGATAGTTTTCATCCTGACGGAGACCGCATATACCGTATTGCGGGTAAAGTAGAAGAGAGCAACGGTCAGTCCTTTTATGTAGAGGATATTCCCCCTCAAGCGCCATCCACTTTACGAAAGGAGATACCAGGATTCGAAAGAATTGCAGGTTTCTACAGATACCGACCAAAGATCACAATTGAAAAGCAAAATCATGAAAGAGTTAATTATGACTGTTTTGTAGAAGGCGCCAACACATCCGGTGTGATTATAGCAGATTCTAATTATTTTTCAATTTTTCAATATGAATGGCTTGCAGGAGATATAGCAACTTCACTAAATGAGCCTTTTAATGTTGTATTGTCGGAGAATACAGCCAGGAAATATTTTGGTACTTCCGATTGGAAGGATGTAATTGGAAAGGAAGTCACCTATGATGATTCATTAAAGGTACGGGTGTCGGGAATAGTGAAAGACTGGAATAAAAATACTGATTTTCCATACAGGGAATTTATTTCTTTTAGCACTATCAGAAGCAGCTTTTTAAAAGAGGAAATGGATAAAAATGACTGGCTCCCAGGAAATGATAATCGTTGGATTTGGTCTGTGGCGAAACTAGCTCCTGGTGTGTCGAATGATCACATTCGTTCTTTGATGCATGGTGTTATTCAAAAAAACATGAAGCTCGATTTGGACACTAAATTCAGCTTGCAGCTTCAGCCTCTTGCGGATATTCATTTCAATAATGACTATGATCATGATGATATCAGGAAGGCACATAAACCTACATTATTTGGATTAATCACCATAGCTATTTTCCTTTTGATCATCGCTGTTATTAATTTTATTAATTTAACAGTAGCCTTATCAATTGAAAGAGAAAAGGAGATAGGAATCCGAAAAGTGATGGGAAGTAGCAACAAAAGTATTATTTTCCAATTCCTGGTCCAGACCTTTTTAGTTGTGCAGGCGGCTGTGGTGATTGCGCTTGTGATATCCTGGTTGGTATTCTCGGTTTTTAAAGGTTTTTTCCCTCCCGGTGTTACGTTGGATCTTTTTAACCCTAATACATTATTATTTATATTACTGGTAACAACATTCACTGTTTTGATTTCGGGGCTATATCCAGCCAATGTGTTATCCTCTTTTGTTCCCGTTATTTCCTTAAAAAGTAATCCCACGTCTCAAAAAAAGATTTCAAAAAGGAGCTTTCAAAAAGGATTGATCGTTTTTCAATTTACGCTCTCCCTCATATTTATTATCAGTAGCATCATCATTATGGATCAGATTCGATTCATGGGCTATTCGGATTTTAAATTTAGGACAGATGCTGTGATCATCATAAATAACTGGGATGACCAGCATGGAAAAATAAGAGTGCTCAAACAACAAATCGAACAATTGTCGGGGGTCGAAAAAGTTATCTTACAAAGTAAACCTCCTACAGGAGTCACAGAGGAAGAGCCGTTAAAGTATAAAGGAAAAGAGGAAATTAAGATGCTTGTATCTATACAGGAAGGGGATGAAAACTTTATTCCGTTCTATGCTATGAAGCTATTAGCTGGGAGGAATTTGCGCCATAGTGATAGTCTTTCCGAATTTGTAATCAATGAGACATTTGCTAAGAAACTAGGTTTTCAAGCGCCGGGCGAGGCAATTGGAAAATTACTTTACAAGGAAAATAAAGCATTTCCCATAGTAGGGGTAGTGAAAGACTTTCATGAGGGATCTTTTCATGAAGCCATTGGCCCACTTGTCATTGGCCATATGCCAGAAAGAGAAAAAAGCCTTGCTATTAGGCTGGCTATGCATGGGAAATCTGTCCCAAGTAGCGAACCTTTAATCAGGAAAATTGAAAACATATGGAGTGGCATTTATCCAGGTGTTACCTTTAACTATAAATTTTTTGATGATATCATCTCCCAGATGTATGAGAAGGAGCAAAAGGCATCCAAATTAATCCTAACTGCAATGCTAATCAGTATCATTGTTTCTTCGCTTGGACTGTTAGGGCTGGTCATGTTTACAACACAAATAAAGAGGAAAGAGATCGGTATTCGCAAAGTGTTAGGTGCAAGTTTTGGCAATATTATACTGTATATCAGCAGAGAGTTTATTATACTTATATTTATTGCCATATTATTTGCGTCACCAATAGCATGGTACTTCATGAGCCATTGGCTACAGGATTTTACTTACAGGATCCACATCAACTGGTGGGTCTTTGTACTGGCTGGACTTATTGCCCTTTTTATTGCACTACTCGCTATTTGCTTTCACTGCATAAAAGCCGCCCTTGCCAATCCAATTCTGAGTATAAGGCAGGAGTAGGTTAATGTGGTCATTGTGCGCAGAACCTGTAATAAAGATTACGGTATCTCACTCATACTTATATTGTTTGTGAATGGAATAATCCGCAGTTATGTTGGTGACTTCTCCTTTCTCCTTTCACAAAATGTTCCGAATATCATTGTTAACTCAAGGGTATATCAGGCACCTGCATTTTTTTTGACGATCACAGGAAGCACCAGCCCCTGCCCGATAATGGTGATCAGCACCACTATAGTTGCAATAAAAATAATGGTGTTGCGCATGGGGAATGGAATGCCGCTATCAGCAAATTTGGGAAGCCCTATCGCCATAGCCAATGATACAATGCCCCGCATGCCCGACCAGCTTATGATCAAACATTCCCGGATAGACAGCAATGCCTCCTGACTTGTCCCCTTCAAATTTAGTGCGGTCATAAATGATTGCTTATCA
>NZ_DAOMOZ010000170.1:0-10895 GCF_035444585.1 Agriterribacter sp. | reverse complement strand
TTTTTTTGAGGTAGGGATAAGCGTATTTAAAACTCAGAAAGATGGCCTTAAGATTGATATTCAATTGCCGGTCCCATTCTTCCGTACTGTAATCGTGCAGGCTCTTAACCATATTGATCGCCCCGTTGTTCACGATGATATGCAAGCCTCCGAAAGCGGCAACGGTATCGGTGATCGATTGATGGATAGCATCTTCCACATTCAGGTCACAAAAAAAAAAGGCAGCGGTTCCTCCCTTAGATTTAATACATTCTGCACATTCCTTCCCTTCTTTTTCTTTGATATCAATAATGGCCACACGGGCTCCCTCTTCTGCAAAAAGTTCTGCAATGCTGCGACCGATACCCTGGGCAGCCCCGCTCACCCAAACGATTTTATTGATAAACCTTTTTTGCATATAGTTCGTCTTTTGTATTTGTTTTTATGGATAATTTTAAAAGCAATACATTCAAAAATGCTAATAGTGGATTAATATGTTTTTAATTCCTGGTCAGCACCAGCACCCAATCCTGTTTAGTGGCAGGCGAAGTGGCGACCAACTTTCCTGAAGCGTCTGTAATGAGCGTAAACTCCTGCCCTTTACCCGTGGTGACCGGATTAAACCAAAAGGCTTTATACCGCTGACCGGCAGCAGGGAGTGTGATCGTGATGCTACCTGGTGAGGGCAGATAAGCCAGCGCCGACCGGCTGCCGGACGTTACGGCCAACACGGCCGTATCTCCGGATGACCATTGTGTAATCATCCCGGGCTGCGGTTGAAAACTGCTCCAGCCGGGGATTGATTCGATCAGCTTTCTTGCTGCGCCAATTTGTGCAGAGCCCGGCAGCTTCATCGCTTCATTCCACGGTGTAATTCCCCAGTTATTCCCCCCGGGTGAATTGCCATAAGGCTTATTGATGCCATTCAACTGCCAGATACCATTGGCCCCATAGGTGTGACCTGCCAACCCGCTGTTTACAGTATGCGCCCAAAAGGCTCCGCGGGGAGCTTCAGCGGGAAGCGGGTTAGGTATAGCCAGTGCCTCATATCTCGATTCACCGCTGATCACCGGCATCACAGGTTGTGTACGCCAGCCTTCCAGCGCCTGCGCTGCCTGCCTGGCGGGGCCTGAGCCATGCCCGCTCTGGTGCATATCAAAATCCAGTAAAGAAGGATCAGACAATGACGCTCTCGCTGTTCTTGAAGGATGCGTGGTAATCACTCTTTTAAACGGATCAACTTCTTTCAAGTATTTTACCACCTTCGTCCACTCGTTTTTTTGCCATTCCCTGTCGGCGTCCTTGGTTTCTGAAAGATAAAAAGGCATCGTGGTCTCTCCAGCCGCACACCATACAACGGGAAGCGCACCCCATCTTGCAATAAGATAGCGCCAGTGCTGTTTCATTTTTTCAACTCCCAGCCAGGGCAGGTGATACCCCCAGGCGCCTACAATGCAGGGAGTGATGCCTTGCTCTGCAAGGTAAATGATCCGCCTATCTGCGGCGTTAAAGTAAGAAGGTCTTATGCTGGTGTAATTCTCTTCCCATGGAAACCCCGCTTCATTTTCTCCGCGCGGATCAAAGGCCGGCATGTCCGGATAAAGTCCTGCTACGATCTGCACTACATTAAACCCTTTTTTAATCCTGTCGTCTGCAAGTGCTTTCACTTCTTCGGGCCATATCAATCTTTTGGTCAGCCCCATCCACCAGGTATCGCCCATCCAAAAGAACGGGGTGCCGTCGCCATAAGCAAAATGTCTTTTATCGTCGGCTATCTTAACAGCGCCGCGCCGGAGCAACGGATTATTGCCTTTGTATTTCCTGATCTCAACCCTACCCCGGACGCCGGCAAGTCCTTTGTCGGTTGCATTGGAACAGATGGTCGTAAAACTGTGGCTGCCTGGTATCGGAGAAGCATATCTGACCTTCCATATATTGCCGCCTGCCCAAAAAGCCGGCACCTTTAGTTGCTCGCCCGAAGGACCGGTAAAAATGGCATCCAGTTCAACCTGGTTGAATGGGTCGTTATAGGTACCTGCCGAAGTAAATGAAATTTCAACCATTTTATTGGTTTCCGTTTTTGCCACAATGTCCTTACACAGGGCTGTTGCGGGACAAACGAATAAGAAAGCCCAATAAAACAAAAGCCGGCCCAATTTGTTATTGAAGGCTGAAATGAAGAAAGGTACTGATGTCATAATGATGATTTTTGGTATGATGCAATCGTTTAAAAAGAAGCTATGAAGTTTGTTGGATGTATATGGTTTTGGTCTGCAGATACTCTTCGAGACCGTGTTTGCCGTCTGCACCCCCAATGCCTGATTTCCGCCAGCCGGCGTGAAAACCCTGGATGGCTTCAAAATTTTCCCGGTTAAAATACACTTCGCCAAAATTTAATTCTTTGGTAGCACGGAGCATCTTGTTGATGTCTTTGGTATACACAGCAGAAGTGAGCCCGTATTCGCTGTCGTTAGCCAGCTTCAATGCCTCATCAAAGTCTTTTACTTTCATAACAGGCAATACAGGCCCAAATACCTCTTTTTGCATGATCTCTGCATCCTGTTTTACATCGGTGATGACGGTAGGTTCGTAGAAATAACCTTTATCAAAGCTGGTTGATTTTTTGCCTCCGGTTACTACTTTGGCGCCGGCTGCCTGCGCCCTGTCCACCATCCCGGAAATTTTATCCAATTGCTTTTGGTTGATCTGGGCGCTCATATCAATATTACTGTCGTTAGATGCATTGCCCACTTTTACCGCCTTCATGGCAATGATCAGTTTTTCCAAAAATTCGTCGTATACTCCTTCTTCTACATATACACGCTCCGCACAATTGCAAACCTGTCCACTGTAAATTATTCTCGATGCCACAATAGAGTTTACAGCCACTTCCATATCAGCATCTGCGCATACAATAGCAGGCGCCTTACCTCCCAATTCAAGAGAAACTTTAGTAATATTTTTTGCAGCGGCAGCCATCACCTTATGGCCTGAATCAACGCTCCCCGTAAGACTAATGATGCCTACATTTTTATTATGGGTGAGCGCTTCCCCGATCTCATTACCATAACCACAAACTACGTTCAATACACCTTTTGGCAGATTAACGCCACCCAATAACTTAGTAAATTCAAGGCAGGTTAAAGGCGCCTCTTCGCTCACTTTCACAACAATAGTATTGCCGGTGAGCAGTGAGGGCGCAACTTTTCGGGCCATTACAAAAAACGGGAAATTCCAGGGACATATGCCTACCACAACACCTATCGGTAATTTATGCAGAAAAATTTGCTCTCCCGAACGGTCACTCTGGATAATCTCTCCCTCGTAAGCCCGGGCAAATCCCGCATAGTAATCGTAATATTCTGCGGTTACATCAATTTCCACCTGAGCCAGCGTTTTTACCTTTGCCTGTTCGCGGGCCAATGTTTCTGCCAGCATCACCCGGTTTTCCCTGATCGTGTTTGCCATGGCTTTAAGGTACTTTGCTCTTTCAACAGAGGGTAATGAACTCCATTGACGCTGAGCGGCAACAGCCGCATCAACGGCGGCATCGGCCTCTTTTTGCCCGCCTCTCGGTACAGAAGCAATTACTTCTTCAGTGCAGGGATCCAGCACTTCAATGTAATCGGTTGCGGATCCTGACCGGTGAAATGCACCATTAATGTAATGCTGGTAAATTGCTCCTGCTGCCGGGGTATTACTATTTGATTTCATAGAAGATTATTTTTTATTTTTTCAGAAAACCATTTGTCCAGTATGTCTGCGTTCAAAATATGATCAGGAGCTTTTCCCCCTGCGATCTGTGCTACCTGGGTACATGCCATACGTCCTATTTCTCTGAACAGTTCGTGTGTCCATGCAATGCAGTGGGGCGCCAGCAATACATTATCCATTGTAAAAAACGGATGGTCTGAAGCGACCGGCTCATTTTCAAAAACATCTGTAGCGTATCCCGCAATCCGATTGTTTGATAAAGCCCTGATCAAAGCAAGCTCGTTTATGATACCACCTCTCGCCGTATTGATGATAAAGGCCGATTCTTTTATCAGCATTAATTCTTTTTCATCGATCATATTTTTTGTTTCCGGGGTTAAGGGGCAATTGACTGATATAAAATCAGATGATTGTAAAAGGGATTGCATATCTACCTTTCTTACGCCCAATTCGAAGGCTTTTGCTTCATCAATATAAGGGTCGTATACCAACGGCTGGTTCATACTGAATGCTTTCAGCATGTGGGTTAGCTGGCTGCCGATTCCGCCAAACCCAATGATACCAAGCGTTCTGGCGCGCAGCTCACTCCCGGTGTATTGGTTCCTTTCCTGCCATTTGCCCTGCCTTACCAATTTGTCTTTTGCAACCAGTTTATGACACAGTGCAAGCATCCACATAATGATGGCCTCAGCCACCGAATAATTTACCGCCCCTTTCGTAATGGTTACTATCACATTGGCCCGGCTGCACGCATCTACATCAACCATATCATACCCCACACCAAAACGACATATTGCTTTTAAACGGGTTACACCCGTGAAACTTTCTGCAGTATACGCCGGGGCCAGAGAAATAACAGCGTCATATTGCTGCAGAGTGGCGGCTTGCAGCGGCGACTCCCATTTTTCCAAAAACCCGTATTCGATCTCTTTAATGTCATCAAGAATATCCAATCCCATGTCTTTGTAGGTCAATATTCCTTCGGGCGTTAAAAAGTCTCTTGTTAAACCAACTTTAAACATGCATCTTTTTGTTTGTTTTAATTGTCTTTATACCGGTCAGAGGTGCAAATCATTTTTCAATTGACAAATTTATTCAGTGATGATGTCCAAAAAAATGGATAAAATAGTTTCTTTTTGTACCTTTTGACATATTTTGATTGCCAGTTATTAATAAATGCTTGTTGCGATATGAACGATTACTGCAAATACATGAGCGGTTCGCTCGTAGAAGAAAAGTGGGGTCTCTACGTTGATACAGCGGGCTTTTCAAAAGTACATCCTCATCAAAACTATCCTAAAAATTATGAACATCCTTCTTCACATACGTTTTCGTGGAGCAAAGGCCGTATCCTTCGCGGCCATCAGTTAATATACGTGTCGAGAGGAGGTGGCATCTTCGAATCTGAATTTGCAGAATCAATTGAAATTACTGAAGGTACCTGTTTGTTCTTACATGCGGGTGTGTGGCACCGTTATAAGCCTTATACCGATTCGGGGTGGGATGAATACTGGCTGGGCTTTAATGGTAATTATGCCAATGAATTGATGAGAAATGATTTTTTTGATGTCAAATATCCTTTCATTAAAGTAGGCTTACAGCGCGAACTGCTGAATCTTTTTCACAAGCTTATTGAAACCGTTCAAACCGCTCCTTCGGGTTATCAACAAATCAGTGCCGGCATTACATTGCAGATACTTGGCTATTTATACTCGGTATCATTAAGCAATGAAACCGAGAAATCCCCGATCGGCAGGCTGATCGAAAAAGCGAAATTCCTCTTACAGGAATCTTTGGCAAAACACATTGATCTTGAACACATGGCCAGGCAACTGCCGATGAGTTATTCTTCTTTCAGGAAAGAATTTAAAAGACTGACCGGCGAACCGCCTAACCAGTTTGTGTTGAACCTCAGACTAAACCGGGCGAAATATCTTTTAGAGACCACCAGTCTTACCATTAATGAAATTGCCGAGCAAACAGGATTTGAATCGGCGTTCTACTTTTCAAAACTGTTTAAGAAAAGAAACGGAAGGTCTCCCAGATTTTACCGTGAAGAAATCATCAGGCGAACCAATGCCCGTTTGTAGGTTCACTGTATTCTTTGCAATAGCATTGCAGTAATACAGCTTGTTCCCTGCTGCAACTCAACGGATGAAAGCATCCATTCATTTATGGTCGTTTTTAAACAAATTTGTAATTTGCTGTCTTGTCAGCGTAAATTGCATGCTCGCAATGCAAATTAAATCCGATGGGGACCGGTATAAAAATTTTCACAGGTTAAATGACTACTCCTATATTTTTTATTCACTTCTTTAAAATGTAAAAATGAAACTGATCAACAGCTTTTTTTTATTCCTGTTGTGCATGTTTGCTGTTACATCGTGTAACAACAGCAGCAACACAAGCGATGCCGGCAGCACTGCCACAGCAAGTTCAGACAGCGGTAGCGTTGACGGCTTTAAACTGGGCGTACAGATGTGGACATTCAGGATGTTTTCCTTCACAGACGCCTTAAACAAGGTTGACAGTGCAGGTATTAAAAACATCGAAGCTTTTTTCGGACAACCTTTGGGTGGCGACCTGAAAGGTGATTTTGGCCCCGAAATGTCTGCCGATACCCGGGTAAAGCTTAAAGAGCTGCTGCAATCGAAAGGCATCAGCATTGTAGCGATGGGCGTTATTTCGCCGAACGATGAAGCCGAATGGATCAAAGCTTTTGACCTGGCAAAGGAATTCGGCTTAAGCTATATTACAGCCGAACCAAAGAAAGACCAGTGGGATATGGTTGACAGCCTGGCGGGTGCTTACGGCATAAAAGTAGCCATACACGATCACCCGAAACCCAGCGGTTACTGGTCGCCCGATTCCGTGCTTGCCGCCATACAGGGTCATAGCAATATAGGAGCCTGTGCCGATATCGGCCATTGGGCACGCAGCGGTTTGGATCCGGTTGACTGCCTGAAAAAATTAGACGGCCATCTTATTGGTGCGCACTTAAAAGATATCGTAAAATTTGACGACACCAAAGCTGCCGACACCGTAGTAAGTAAGGGCGTAATAGACTTTCCAGCCGTTTTTAAGGAGTTTAAAAGACAAAGCTTCAACGGGGCTTTTTCGATAGAGCACGAATCCAACTGGTATCATAATTTACCCGACGTGATCGCTACCAAAAAGTATTTCGATGACGAAGTGGCCAGGCTGAAATAATCAATGCTTAATGCAGCATACCATGATCCGGTGGGAATAAAAGCCTGCCGGATTGTTGTTTGTGGAGCTGTCAGCCATCAGCCATCAGCAATGAGCTAAAGTATACTAACGATAAGCCTCTCACAATTCACTCCTCCCACTTCTCATCTTCACCTCTCCCATCTCATCCCCTGTGAAACGATAAACGTGAACCCATTCACCATTCACTTCTCACCACTCACTATTCACCACTCACTATTCACTATTCACTATTCACCCCTCACCACTCACCACTCACTTCTCACTTCTCGCCTCTCACCTCACTATTCACAAAAAGCTCGTAAAACCGGCTGCTGGCGGTATCGGCGATGGATCCACCGGGCGTTTTGTAAATAAAATAAGCAGCGAGATCTTCTCTTTGTTCTGCAAATGCCAGTGCTTTTTGCAGCCCCATCGCCATCAGCACATTGTCATAAGCATCGGCCGTAATGGCATCATGAGCGAAAACAGTAACGCTTACCACATCACTCCGGACCGGGTACCCGGTTTTGGGATCAATAATATGACTGAACTTTTTTCCGTTGCTTTCATGAAACCTGCGGTAGCTTCCGGAGGTGGTAACAGCGCCTTCATCAATGGAAATGATCTTTTGCATGACCGGCGATTCAAATAAATAATCTCCGGGCGCTTCAATACCGATCTTCATTTTTTCATTGCCCGGCTTTTTTCTTCCCTTAACCCGTATCTCACCACCAATTTCCACGATATAGCTGGTGATGTTGTTTTGCTCTAAAAAGTTTGCCAGTACATCTACACTATACCCCTGTGCTATTCCGTCTACATCAATCGCAATACAGGATCTCGTTTTGATGAGATGATCTCCTTCCAGTTTTATTTTATCTGTTCCGGTGCACTGGAGCAATGAGCGAACCCTGGCAGAATCGGGATATTTTTTTACATGTTTTGCGCCGAACCCCCAGGCGGCAACAAGGGGCTGTATGGTGATATCAAAAATACCGGCGGATTGTTCCCATGCCTCTATAGATTTTTCAACTACTGCAGCAAGATGATGGTCAACGGTGATGCCATTTTTTGATGCATTGAACCTGCTGATCAGCGACCAGGGCTTGTATATGGAAAGTGCGCTGTCGAGCCGGGATAAGATGCTGTCTGCCTGCTTTTTCTTCACAACGCTGTCCTGCGCATAGTAGGTAACATGCCAGGTGGTGCCTTGTGCAAATCCTGACAATTGGATTTTTTGGATCTCCGGTCCGGGGTCATTCAGCCGGGGGGAAAAAATGAGTTGCAATAAAAGAAATACATTCCAGCACATGCCCAAATATAATGTACAGATCGTTCCTGAAG
Organism: Agriterribacter sp.; assembly: GCF_035444585.1. Classification (GTDB taxonomy): domain Bacteria; phylum Bacteroidota; class Bacteroidia; order Chitinophagales; family Chitinophagaceae; genus Agriterribacter. The sequence goes on along the minus strand of NZ_DAOMOZ010000170.1, from coordinate 2,648 downwards.
CGTTAAATAACCTATGCAAAGACAATAAAAGGTAATGAATGGAGAGTAACCGTTATGGATATACAAGTATTCTGCCGTACACAGGTAAAAATGTACTTTAGCGGTATCAATTCATTTCGGATGCGCGTATTAGGATTAACCGTTACCAGCCTGCTCATTTTTTTTATATTTTTTTTAACCTACGGTTGTTCCGTCCCGACCAGGCAGGGTGAACCATCTTCTTCTGAACCGGCATTTACAGCAGTTCCGGCGCCGGAATGGACAGCGCTGTTTAAAAGAAACCACGGTTGGTTCGGAGGCGATGGCATATACTCCATTGCTTTAAGCGGGCTGGAGACAAAAGCCAGCGGAGGTAAAGACAGCATATTGATATGGTTCAGTGATACCTTACTGGGAGATATCAGCGATTCGCTGAAAAGCGGTTTTACCATGATCAACAACAGCATAGCATTGTTAACCGGCAACCATCCCGATAGTACCGCACTTCATTTTTACTGGAATAAAAACGCTGATCATCACCCTTCATCCGTATTTGTACCCAATACGCAGCCTACACAACAGGATGAATATTACTGGCTTGGCGATGGATTTGTAAATACGGAAATGAACAACAGCATCTATATTTTCGGATACCGCATCAAAAATATCCCGGGGCAGGCTGTATTTGGCTTCAAACAAACCGGTAATACGATCATTTGCATACCCGCAGGCGATGAACCGCCGTTCAAACATGCAACACAGATCGAGATCCCTTTTTTCCAGGGAGAAAACGCCGACTCTGCCGGTTCTTTTGGCGCCGGCGTACTGGTCAATACCAAAGAAGCCGGTGCTCCCAACGCCGACGGATACCTGTATATTTATGGTGTAAGAGGGAAAAACAAGGAGGTGATAGCAGCAAGGGTTCTGCCGCAGGATATTGAACAGTTTAATGAATGGCGGTTCTGGGACGGCAAATCGTGGACGGCCGACATTAAAGCCATTGAGCCCGTTGCAGACCGCGCATCCAATGAAATGAGCGTAACACCGGTTACCGGTGGACGTTACCTTATGGTGTTTCAAAAGGATGCGATCGGAACCCGGGTGGCGGTAAGAGTAGGAACAACGCCGGTTGGACCTTTTGGCCCCATCACCGACGTATATGATGTAAAAGATGACCTGAAAGATTCGCCCAGTCTTTTTCCTTATAATGCCAAAGCACATCCTGTGCTTTCCCAACCGGGTGAATTGCTCATAAGCTATAATATCAACTCATTTGATTTTTTGAACGACATTAAAAAGTTCCCGCATTTATACCGTCCGCGATTTATAAAACTGAAATACGAATAACGGTTGCTGTTATACACTATGAGCAAAATGTTCGTATTTTATGGTATCGCCCACATAAAAAATATAAATATGAAGCAACTCTTCGGCATTCTTTCACTGTTGTGTATAACCTGCATCAGCAAATCCAGCCACGCAGGTCCCGGAAATATCGCTCCGCTGGCAAAAGTTACTGCAAGCACTTTTGCCGGTGAAACCTATGGCGTACAAAATGCAACAGATGGGCTGATAGGCGTGGACGGTAAGGGCGAGTGGGCCTGCGCGGGGGTTACAACCGATTGGGGCTATATCCGGTTACCGTGGATACAACTGGAATGGGAACAACCGCAGCTGATTAACAAGGTAGTGCTATACGATCGTCCTTCGTTAACGGAAAATATTGCCGGAGGTAAACTGATGTTCAGCGACAGCAGTATGATATGGATCAACCAGGTGCCGGCCGACGGAAGTGGTATTGCGATCCCGTTTGCAGCCCGCAAGGTGAAATGGATAAAGTTCGTAGTAACCGATGCCACAGGAAAAAACATAGGATTCTCTGAAATAGAAGTATTTCCGTCGCCGGAACAGGCGCAGGATCACCTGTCGTGGGTTGATCCCTATATTGAAACCAATCGCGGAAGGTATTTCTTTTTTATAACCGGCAGCCTTCCGTTTGGAATGGCAAGTTCGGCTCCCTTAACACGCAATAAAAACCAATTTGGCGGCGGTTACAATTACAACGAAAAAGAAATCCTGGGCTTTGAACAAATTCATGCATGGATGATGTCCGGCATAGAGATCATGCCTGCCACAGAAAATCAAAACCCTGCAGAAGGGCAACAGGGATGGAAGTCTGCATTTAATCACGATGATGAAATTGTGCAGCCCGGATACCATCGGGTGATGCTGCAGAACAATAAAATATGGGTAGAACAAACAGCCACTGAAAGAGTGAATTATTACCGGTTCCGCTATACAAAAGAAACCGCGGGCAGAATTATTATCAGTTTGTCCGGACACGTTTCCAACAGTACCATGACCGATGCAAAAATTACCCGCATCAGTGATACCGCAATAGAAGGATCTTTCAGCTCTGTAAAAAGATACTGGGGCGGACCAAAGGACGTACGTATATTTTTTGTTATACGGTTCAACACGCCTTTTCAATCGCTTGATGCATGGCAGGGTAATAAAACAGCAAAAAACATCAATCAGGCAGGTGGCGACAGCCTCACATTGGCTGCTGCATACCATTTCAGCAAAGGAGATGAGCTGCAAATGAAAATAGGGCTTTCCTACACCACAATTGAAAACGCCCGGCAAAACCTGGAGCAGGAATGCGGCAC
>NZ_DAOMOZ010000169.1:3142-10908 GCF_035444585.1 Agriterribacter sp. | reverse complement strand
GTTGGGCTGCGGGCGTACCACGGGGATGCCATTGTCCACGCCGATCATATTTTGTTTGGTATATGCTTCACCCAGCTTTGCATATTCCGCGGTGCTGGTGCGGTAGGTAGTGCTGGACGGGTTCTGTTTCCCGTAAACATGCCACATGATCATCCATACGAACATGCTGATGCAAAGCAGCAGGGCGATGACCATCCACATTTTTTCATCTTTTGATACCTTTTTATCGTACCATCCTTCGGCCGGACTGAATAAGCTCATACACAGGGTTTTTTGGTAAGAGATTTATTTGATCAGGGTTTCCTTGATTGCTTCCGGTATGGCCGGTAAATTGGAAAGCTCCATCACCCCCCATAGCAGGTAGAAAATGGCATAAATGGTTACGCCCAGGAATAACAATAGCATAAAATCATCCATGATCATTCTTGCGAATGGAACTTTTTTGCTTTCGGGTTGCTGATCGTTTTCCATGTTGATTTGTTTTAACAATGAATAACAATGCTGTATGTCGTAAAGCTAATGGTGATCCTGTACAGGAAAGGGCAGGATGGCAGATTAATGTGGCAGTAATTACGTTTTCGTATTTTTTTTGGAGATAATAGTGTTATTACCGGGCGCATTCCGCTCTTTGGCTTCTAAAGGTTTTGATTCTATTGCTGGCGTAAATTTTATAATGCAGATGCCTGCCCGCAGGGCGGGTACCCGCCTGAGTGACGCAGACGGGCAGGTGTCCACCCGCCTGCGAAAAACGCCGGCTATGGTCAGGCTCCCGATAGTGACTGGTGGTTTGAGATGCCTCGCAGCCTGGCGGTATTGAGATAGCTGAACTTCTTGGCTGCACATTTGATCAGTCCTTCCTTTTCGAAGTCTTTTAATACTTTTGAAACCTGTTCTTTGGTAGTGCCCGCCAGATCGGCTATATCCTGCCTGCAGAGGCTGATGCGGAAGCTTTGTTTTTTTTCCTCGTATTGATAGGCTTCTGCGAGTTGTAAAAGTGATTCGGCAATTTTTTCGCGCACTGTTTTATGTGCCAGGTTAACGGCTTTTTTTTCCACCAATTGCAGTTCGTCCAGGAACTGGTTAATGATCTGTTGCTGAAGTGCCGGGCTATTAAGGGCTATATCGTTAAACAGATCATACGGCACATAGCAATACTGTACTTCTGATACCGCGGTTGCCGAAGAGGTATGGCAGGCGTGGCTGGTATTTGCCCTGTGACCGAAAACAGCTCCCCTGCCGGCAATTTGGAGGATCAGCGGCCGGCCCTGCTTCCCGTTCAGCTCAATCTTTAAGAACCCTTTTTTAATGAAGCAAACGCCCCGGACGGGGTCGCCCTCCGAAAAAAGTCTTTCTCCTTTCTGAAGTGATTTGGATAATTTAAAAGTGCTGATGGCCGTAAGCGTATGCGTATCGCAGTTGTTCAGGATAGAACAGTTCCTGACCTTACAGGTAATACAATCATAGCGGGTTATTGCCATCTTGATCTGTAATATTTATTTCCTCCTTCGGGTAAGTGAAACAAAGATGATCCCAATATGCATCTCTTTCCCTGCTTATTTTATGATCCTGATTAGTCCGGAGGCTGATTTTTGTGCGGGTTTGGCTTTGCTGCAGTGCTGCAACCGGGCATGTGCGTTTCAACTTTCTTTATCCTTATTTTTGTGCTCTTTTACAACAGAAGATTTATTCATGCTTAAAAAGGTATTGGTCATTAAGTTAGGCACAGCTGTTATTACAGATGACGAAGGGAAGATTGACCGGTCTGTTATAAAAAAAATAGCTGCGCAAACCGCCACGCTCACTAAAACATATCATATCGTACTGGTATCCAGCGGTGCGGTAGGCAGCGGCCGGCCTTTTTTTAAAAAATACAAGGGTACTTTAGCTGAAAGGAAGGCGGCGGCAGCGGTGGGTAATCCCATGCTCATACAATTGTATCATAAATATTTTTCGGCGCATGGTATAACGGTGGCGCAGGCCTTATGCGAAAGGCATCACTTTTCCAACCGGAAGCAATTCCTGCAACTGAAAGAAACCTTTGGTGAGTTCTGGCAAAATGACATCCTGCCGGTAGTGAACGAAAATGACCTGGTAAGCAATATTGAGCTTAAGTTTTCTGATAATGATGAGCTGGCAACGCTCATGGCTATCGGCTTTGACGCCGATACCCTGATCCTGTGTACCTCCGCAGGAGGGCTGATGGATCATGAAAAAAATATCATACCCGCTGTGCCGAAAATAGACAGTACGGTACTGGGCTATGTAACCAAAACCAAATCCAGCCTGGGGTTGGGCGGCATGCTTTCCAAGCTCACTTCCACCAGGCTGGCCACTTCACTGGGAATAAGAGTGGTCATCTGCGGGTTAAGCGGAAAGGATACCTTAATTTCGGCGCTGCAGGGTAAAAGCGGCACTACTTTTACGGCGCGGCCTTCCAATTTAAAGGCGCGCCGGAAATGGCTGGCCAGCGGCTCTGTAACCATTGGTGGCGTGTATATAGATAAAGGCGCGGCAAAAGCGCTGCAGTCGCGGAAGAGCCTGCTTACCGTGGGGATCAGGAAAGTAAAGGGGAATTTTGTTGCGGGGGAAGTGATACGACTGATGGATGAGGAAGAGACGATTGTTGGTGTGGCTAAGGCAAAGCTCAGCGGAGCCGAGATCAGCAAACAAATTGCACATAAAAATATTATTGCGGCGCATGCCGATGATATTGTTATTTTTTAATTGATCATAATGAGTACTGCGATTTCACAGATAAAGAAAGCGTACCAGGCGGCTCCTCACCTGAGGGCGATGGATGATAAGCAACTGAAGAAGATCTTACTGATGCTGGCGGATGAGCTTGAGAAACAACAGGGTTCCCTGCTAAAGGCCAATCATGCAGATGTGGCGAAGCAGGACCCAGCCAATCCGCGTACCGATCGCTTAAGGTTGGATGAAAAAAGGATCAGGAGTATCGCGCAGAGTATCCGCAAAGTGAGCAGGTTACCCAATCCCGCAGGGAAGGTTTTAGAGAAACGAAAGCTCAGGAATGGTTTGCTGCTCGAAAAAATAGCGGTGCCTCTGGGAGTGGTAGGCGCCATATACGAATCAAGGCCCAATGTAACTTTTGATATCGCGGCCCTATGCATTCGCAGCGCCAATGCCTGCGTGCTCAAAGGCAGCAGTGAAGCGGAAAACTCCAACCGTGCAGCTGCACGCATTATACAGCAGGTATTAAAAAAGAGCGGGCTTCCCGCCGCTGTGGTTACTTTGCTGCCTTCGGAAAGAGAGACCGTACAGGAATTATTTACCGCCACGCAATATGTGGATGTGCTGATACCGCGGGGTTCGGATGGACTTATAAGTTATGTACGCAAGAACAGCCTTGTGCCGGTTATTGAAACGGGAGCCGGTGTATGCCATGTATACGTGGAAAAGAAAGCGGATATTGCCAAAGCGGTGAATATAACGGTCAATGCCAAAGTATCGCGGCCTTCGGTGTGCAATGCCATGGATGCATTGCTGGTAGATCAATCCATCGCCGCCGACTTTTTACAACAGTTACAACCGGCGCTCGGACAATACCATGTTGAGATCTTCGCCGACCCGGCGGCTTATAAAATATTAAAAGGCTATCCGCACCTGCGCAGGGCAACACTTGCTGATTTTGGAAGAGAGTTTCTCGATTTAAAATGCGCTGTTAAAGTGGTGAAGGATTCCACAGAAGCGATTGACCATATCCGTAAGTATTCTACCAAACATTCGGAAGCTATTGTAACGGAGGATAAAAAGCAGGCCGAATATTTTTTGCATGAAGTAGATGCAGCCGCTGTTTACCATAATGCTTCCACGCGGTTCACCGATGGTGAGGAATTTGGACTCGGCGCCGAGATCGGCATCTCTACCCAGAAGCTCCATGCCCGGGGGCCTTTTGCACTGGAAAAACTGGTGACAGAGAAATGGGTAGTGAGAGGGAACGGACAGGTGAGGTAATTTTGGATTTGAAATTTTAGATTTGAAATTTTAGATTGAGGCAGTTGCAATTAGCGTCGGCCGCGGGTGAAAATGAGAGCGGTCGGTACGCGACAAAGGAGGCGTCAGACCGCGGGGTAATGTGGGAAGTGTGGAAATGAGAGTGGTCGGTACGCGACGAAGGAGGCGTCAGACCGCGGAAAGAATGTGAAAATGGGAGTTCCCCTACCTTGCACCTTGTACCCTGTAACCTGCACCCCGCTGACCTTTTCGGATTTCGATTTTTAATCTTCGAGCTTTGTATTATGATACTCAACAAAACCAATCTTTCCGCTATTGCATCGCAGGCAGTACAAAAAGCGGAAGCCAAAGTGTTTGATCTTCCTGAAAAAGTGTTACAGTTTGGTACCGGCGTATTATTGCGCGGACTGCCCGATTACTTTATTGATAAGGCCAACAGGCAGGGCATATTTAACGGCAGGGTAGTGGTGGTAAAATCAACAGACACCGGTGGTACCGGTGCTTTTGAAGAACAGGAGGGATTGTACACCCTGTGTATACGTGGTATTGACAAGGGACAAAAAGTAGAGGAAAACCATATTTGTTCGGCTATAAGCCGGGTACTGTCGGCAAAGCAGCAATGGGAGGAAATTTTAAAATGCGCACATAATCCTCAACTGCAGATCATCATTTCCAATACCACGGAGGTTGGAATAACATTGGTTGAAGAGGATATCCGGCAGGATCCGCCGGCTTCGTTCCCTGCGAAACTTTTGGCGTTCTTATATGAGCGGTATAAGGCTTGCAATGGCGGTGTACACGGAGGCATGGTAATTGTACCCACAGAGCTTATTGTAGGCAATGGCGACCGCCTTGCCGAAATTGTGTTAACGCTGGCCCGCTACAACAAGCTCGAAGACGGGTTTGTGCACTGGCTGAAAGCAAACAATACTTTCTGCAATTCGCTGGTAGACCGTATTGTACCGGGAAAGCCGGCTGCTGAAGCGAAGCAAAAAATTGAAAGTGACCTGGGCTATACCGATGAATTGCTGATCATGTGTGAAGTGTACCGGTTATGGGCCATTGAAGGACACGACAAGGTGAAAAATATTTTGTCTTTTGCGCCTGCCGATAGCGGGGTGATCATTGCACCGGATATAGAAATGTACCGTGAGCTTAAGCTCCGCTTGCTGAATGGAACGCATACCCTGAGCTGCGGCTTCGCTTTTTTATCGGGATTCAATACGGTAAAGGATGCAATGGAAGATGAGGCGTTCGGGCAGTTCGTGCACGATCTTATGCTCAGTGAGATCGCTCCCGCTATACCCGCTAAGGTGAATGCGGAGGAAGCGGAACGGTTTGGATTGCAGGTATTAGACAGGTTTCGCAATCCCTTTATTAAACACCAGTGGATCAGCATCACCATGCAGTATACTTCCAAAGTGAAGATGCGGGTAGTACCGGTGTTGTTAAAGTATTTTGCTGATCACAACAAAGTACCTCAACATATTGCTTTGGGCTTTGCCGCTTATTTGCTGTTCATGAAAGCAGTACAAAGGGAAGGCCGTGTTTACCAGGGACAATGGAAGGGGGAATTCTATCCGATCAACGATGACAAGGCGGATCACTTTTTTCATCAATGGAAAAAATACGATGCGGATGAACTGGTACAACAGGTATCAGGCGATGCCGGCTTATGGGGCACCGATCTTTCTGCCCTGCCCGGTTTTGTACCGGCAGTGCAGACCCATCTCAAAGCTTTGATGAAAGAAGCGCCTGCAGATCTTATCGCCCGGTTGAAATAACGCAGTCTCATTATTTTCCCGGCAGAACCATTTCTATAAGCTTTATCGCTGAATAGTTTTTGCTGCGTGCTTTTATTTGAAGTTCCTTGAAGGGAACAATTCTCCCTGGATCATTTTTTTCAATGGACTGGTATTTTCGCTGGCGGCATAAAAGATACCGTCTTTCTCATCCGCCCGGCAAGGTGCAGCTACCCGTGGGTTTGCTTCACCGCGGGGAATCAGCTTTCGCAGTAAGGAAGATAAATTGGAACATTGCTGCGCCACCACATGGATCACTTCACCTTCGCGTTGCAGCCTGCCTGCCACCATCAGCAGCCTGGACTGCAATATCTCTTTGCGGTACTGTTCAAACAGTTGCCGGAATACAACCAGGTTGGCGCTCCCGGTTTCGTCTTCAATGGTGATAAAACAAATACCTGATGCAGTGCCGGGGCGTTGTCGCACGAGCACCAGTCCGGCTACCTGTACAGGAGCGCCGTCAGGCAACCTGCTGAGCTCTGCAGTGGAGACGATCTGCCGGCTTTGGAGTTGCGCTCTTACAAAACTCACCGGGTGCGCTTTTAAGGACAGGGAAAGACTGCTGTAATCCTGCACCACGTGTTCGGAGACAGTCATTTCAGGTAATGCTACCGGGTTTTCCATTTTACTTTCAAAGGGTAGTCCTTTAAATACGCCCGTTGGATGATCGGCCAGCGAGCTGATCTCCCATAGCGCCCGGCGCCTGTCCAGTCCGATGGAGCGGAATGCGTCTGCATCTGCGAGCTTCTCCAGCGAAGCAATGGAAATGCCGGTATCAAGTAGTTCATTGATAGCCGTAAAAGGCTTGTTTCGTTTATCCGACAGCGTTACCATATCCGCTTCATGTAAACCTTTCACCTGCCGGAATCCCAAACGCAGTGCACGGTAGCTGCTATCTTTTTCCTCCAGGGTATTGTGCCATGCGGAATGATTGATGTCCACCGGTTGCACGGATACACCATGCTTTTGTGCATCCCGTACAATTTGGGCAGGCGCGTAAAAACCCATCGGCTGACTGTTGAGCAGTGCTGCCGCAAACACATCAGGGTAATAACATTTCAGCCAGCTTGATATATATACCAGCAGTGCAAAGCTCACCGCATGGCTTTCGGGGAATCCGTAAGAGCCAAAACCTTCGAGCTGCCTGAATACTCTTTCTGCATATTCCCGTGTATACCCGTTCTTCAGCATACCCCCTATCAGCTTATCATGAAACTGTTTTACCATACCCTGTGCCTTGAAGGTGGCCATGCTTCTTCGTAAGGCATCCGCTTCTGCAGGCGTAAACCCTGCTGCCACGATGGCAATTTCCATCGCCTGTTCCTGGAAAAGCGGAACGCCGAGGGTTCTTCCTAAAATTTCTTTTAGTGCTTCCGACGGATATTCCACCGGCTCCTGCCCGTTGCGACGGCGCAGATAAGGATGTACCATGTCGCCCTGTATCGGCCCGGGCCGCACGATCGCTACTTCAATGGCCAGATCATAGAAGCACCGGGGTTTCAGCCGCGGCAGCATAGACATCTGTGCCCGGCTTTCGATCTGGAATACGCCAATGGTATCGGCGTGGCAGATCATGTCGTACACCTTCGGATCATCCTGCGGGATACTGGCAAGGGTAAGATCAAGGTTATAATGCTGCTTTGCCAGGTCAAAGCATTTACGGATACAGGTGAGCATGCCCAGCGCCAGCACGTCTATCTTCAGCAATCCTAATGCATCAATATCATCCTTGTTCCATTCAATATTCGTCCGGTCTTTCATCCGGGCATTCAGGATCGGGCACAGGCAGGATAATTTATTTTGTGTGATGACAAAGCCTCCGGTATGCTGCCCTAACTGGCGCGGAAAGCCGATATATTGCCGGGTCAGTTCCAGCACTTTTTTAAGATGCGCGTCGCCGGGGTTTAACCCCGCTTCCCGGATCCGTTCTTCAAACACGCCTTCACCATGGGTGCCGCTGCAGCCGGCGAGCACGTCAATGATGTCTGC
>NZ_DAOMOZ010000169.1:0-3132 GCF_035444585.1 Agriterribacter sp. | reverse complement strand
AGTCCCATGACTTTGGCAACATCACGTATGGCTCCCTTGTAATGCACCCGGGTAACGGTAGCCACGATGCCCGAGCGATCACGCCCGAATTTTTGATAAATGTATTGCATCACTTCCTCCCGGCGCTCATGCTCAAAATCAACATCCACATCCGGCGGTTCATCGCGGGCATCCGACATGAAACGGGCAAACAACAACTTGAATTTGGAAGGATCAACAGAGGTAATGCCCAGACAGTAACAAACTACTGAATTGGCCGCAGAGCCCCGACCCTGGCACAGGATGGCTTTGCTGCGGGCAAACCGCACAAAATCATGCACCGTCAGAAAATAAGCGGCATAGTTTTTCCGCCCGATAAATTCCAGCTCGTATGCAATGGATTGTTTAATTTTTTCGGGAATGGTTTCCCCAAACCTTTCATGAGCACCTTTCCAGACATAGCGGGCCAGTTGCTGATCAGGCGTTCGCCCTTCTGTTGTAATTTCCTGCGGGTAAACATATTTTAGTTCATCAAGAGAAAAGGTGCATGCACTTACGATCTCCTGTGTGCGGGTGATCGCATCCGGGTATTGCCTAAACAGGCGCAGCATTTCTTTTTCCGGCTTTAAAAAGCGTTCCGCGTTCTGGCATAACAAATAACCGGCATTATAAATGGTTTTCTTTTCGCGGATGCAGGTGAGGATATCCTGCAACTGTCTGCGATCCGTGGTGTGGTAATGCACATCATTGGTAGCGAGCAGGGGAACATTGAAACGACCGGAAAGCTCCGAAAGCCGGTAGTGTTTTTTGATATCATCACCCTGGTAACTACGGGTTGCCGTTAAATAGATCTGCCCCTGTAAATTGTTGCAGTATTCCTGCAAAATACGTTTAAATGAATCATCATAATCGAAGCTGTCATTCAATTCCGACGGCGGTACTACCGCAAATAAGATTCCTTCTTTATGTGCATAGACATCTTTTTTATAGAGATCACATTTCCCTTTTTCGGTGCGCAGGTTGCCCGTGGTCAGCAGGTGCGACAGCCGGGAATACCCATCCAAACAGGTAGGATAGGCGAGGAGAGAAGGTCCGTCTTTGAGGTCAATACAGCAGCCAGCAATGATGCGTATCCCACTTGCTTTGGCAGCAGTATGTGCGCGTACCACGCCGGCAAGCGTATTGTGATCGGTGATGGCAATTTCAGAATAGCCCATCGCAGCCGCCTGTGCTACCAGCTCTTCGGGATGAGAACCGCCACGCAAAAAGCTGAAATTGGATGTGACCTGTAATTCCGTGTACTGCATACTGCCTCCTTTCTTTTTCATGCAAAAAATCCGTGCAGGAACCACCGGTGGGGCCAGTCGCCTGAGTAATGTCCCAGCCGGAAAAGCCAGTACCGTGCACCGGTTTCATCTTCCACGATATAATAATCCCGGTGCTCTCCTTCACTGATCCACCATTCGCTTTCGATGCGTTCCGGCCCGTCTGCTTTTTTAACCGTATGCAATTGTCCTTTGTGGCGAAAGTGCATGGGCGGATAATCAGGGATAGGAGCTGTTACATCCACCGGTTCCGGTACGGGTAACAACCGCACGGGGCGCGGCCGATCTTTTAGCCAGGTAGCGGCCGGTTGTTCATCCGGTTCCTTTGCTTCCCTCACAGACCGTTCCGGCCAATAGTGTTCATGGGGCAAATAGCGGTGTACGATGCCTTTTCCCATTTTACCGGTGAGCTGATCCAGAAATTCAGACAGCCGGGTATCATTCAGGGTACTGTTGTGCCACAACGCTTCCTGGGAAGATCGCACCTTCTCTACATTCGGTGCTTCAAGTACAAAAAGCTCAATGCCGGATGCCGGTTCGATCTGGTCGATCTTTAGCTCAAATAATTTAAACAGGTGCGCTGATTGCTGTGAAGGGAGATGTGTACCGATCTCAACAGACCGCAGTTCGCCATCTACCCTGTAGGTTTTGAATACTGCCTTGCGGAAACCTTTGCCTTCTTTTATCAAACGCTTACATAAAGAGTTGAGCAGTTGCTTTAAGGCGATTTCAATACCTGACCGTGTAACAACCGGTTCCAGGCACGACAGACGTTCCTGGTATGGTACTATCGGTTGCAAAGGTATGAACGGTTCTTCCTTCCATCCGAAGGCCTGATCCATCCGGTTGAGCAACGCTGCACCGAATCTGCGGCGGAGAACAGAGCGGCTCATGCTGGCAAAGTGGCCGATGGTATACAAACCGAGCTTTTGTAAGCGGTCAATAACATTGTTTTCTATCCGCAGCGCTGCCGGAGACAGCGGCATCAGCGCCGACCGTTCTTCACCGGGCATTGCAAGAATAACGGGCTGCTTCCCGTATCGGGCCAGTGCCCATGCCGCTCCAACTGTGCCGGTAATAGCAATACGGGTAGTATAGCCGAGTTCCTTCAGGCTGTTTTGTATATTGCCTGCATATTTTTCTTCCCCTCCCCACAGATGGGCACAGCCACTTATATCCAGCAACAGTCCGTCTGGAAATTCAGTTGCGGAAGTGGGTGTATACCGGATGCACCAATGTCCCAAAGCGGTCAGGATATTTTGATCCATACCGGGTTTGTGATCAAGAACCTGTATACCAACGGCGAGCGCTCTTGCATCGGCAATGCTCATGCCGGTATAAATACCCCGGGCTTGCGCAGCAATGCTGGCGGCAGTAACACGCATCCTCCCACGATCAGGTGCCGCCAGCACAAAAGGTATGTTTTTTAATTCCTGCCGGCGGCGTATCATCCCTTCTGCCGGCAGGTGTGGAAACCATATTGACATCAGGCGCCTCATATTACCCGATTTTCCGCAAAAGCGTTTGTGAAGCAATAGCAGATGTCCTGCTCAGTTCCCCGAACTGCCCGTTTATCCATCCCATTTGCCAGAAGCCCGGCCTGCCACCCCGGATTTTTTGCAGCGCTATGTTCCAGCATGGAAATCCTACGCCGGGCATTTCATCGGGGTGATAGCCGGCAAGGGAATTGATCTCCCAACGGCAGACACAGGCAGTGGGATGCAGCTTGCGGGGCCGGGTCCTCAGAACAAAACCGGTGACGCCGCTTTTTTCTACCGCCAGTTGCAGACGCCGGGAAACAGTGAAATCCAGATCGGGCAGTTCACTT
>NZ_DAOMOZ010000168.1:0-10931 GCF_035444585.1 Agriterribacter sp. | reverse complement strand
ATCATCACCATCATTTCTTGCCCAAAGGGTAGGCCGGTGCTGTATGTGCAGATTTTAATACAACATGTTAGAGGCTTACCGTCAGGTAGGTCTTTTTTATTTTAAATGCATCACATAATGCTTAAACTGGCAATACAAAAATCGGGAAGGCTGCATGAAGATTCAATGAAGCTGCTGAAAGAATGCGGGATCGCTGTTTCCAATGGCGCCAATAAACTTAAAACGGAAGCCACCAATTTTCCCCTGCAGGTATTTTTTTTAAGGGACGACGATATACCCCAGTATGTGGAAGACGCGGTGGCGGATATTGGTATCGTTGGCGAAAATGTGGTTTATGAAAAAAACAAGTTGGTAAAAACGGTAGAGCAACTGGGTTTTGGTGCCTGCAGGCTGAGCATTGCAGTTGTAAGAGGTGAGCAGTATAGCAATATACAATCGCTCGAAGGCAAACGCATTGCCACCAGTTACCCGCACCTCACCAAACAATTTCTTAAAAAAAATAAAGTAAACGCCGAGATACACGAGATCAGCGGTTCGGTGGAGATCGCCCCGGGCATCGGCTTATCCGATGCGATCTGCGACCTGGTAAGCAGCGGATCTACTTTGCTCACCAACGGGTTGAAAGAAGTGGAAACCATCCTGCATTCCCAGGCGGTGCTGATCCGTCATAATAATTTTAACAAGGTGCAGCAGCAGGTGCTTGATAAATTATTGTTTCGCATACACGCCGTAAGAAAGGCCAAGAACAATAAATATATTTTATTGAATGCGCCTAATGATAAGCTGGATGAGATAGTTGGTTTGCTGCCGGGAATGAAAAGTCCTACGGTATTGCCCCTGGCAGATAAAGGATGGAGTTCGGTGCACAGCGTATTGAGCGAAGATGAATTTTGGGATAAAATAGAACAATTAAAGGCGGCAGGCGCACAGGGTATATTAGTGGTGCCCATTGAGAAAATGGTATTGTAGGGGGTGAAATTCGAAGATGTAAAATTCGAAACCCGAAGGAATACAAAGAACCAAGAAATAAAAGATAAGTTCTAGATAAATATAAAATCCGAAGCACGAAATCCTAGATCCGAAGAATAAATCCAACCATAAACGGTAAACCACAAACGATAAACTATATTAATTTCAAATCGTCCAATGAATATCATCGTCAATCCCCCGCGTAACGAATGGCCGGAATTGTTGAAACGGCCGGTGCTGGATCATTCTGTGCTGGAGACCGCTGTGCTGCAGGTGTTGGACAATGTGAAACAAAATGGCGATAATGCGCTGATTGAGCTCACCAGGCGTTTTGACGGGGTGCTGCTGGAAGATATTAAAGCTCCCGAAGCGGAAATAACAGCGGCTGAACGGGCATTGCCTGAGGAACTCAAAATTGCTATAACACAGGCAAAGCAGAATATCCAAAAATTCCATACTGCACAGGCGCAGGCGGTAATAAAAATGGAAACGATGCCGGGGGTGCAGTGCTGGCGCAAAAGTATTGGAATAGAAAAAGTGGGACTATATATCCCGGGGGGATCAGCACCACTGTTCTCTACTGTTTTAATGCTCGGTATACCGGCAATGCTGGCAGGTTGTAAAGAAATTGTTTTATGCACTCCTCCCGGTAAGGATGGCACCATTCATCCTGCAGTTTTATATGCGGCAAAAGCTGCCGGTATCACTCAAATATACAAAGCCGGCGGTGCGCAGGCCATAGCAGCTATGGCTTATGGAACGGAGCGCATTCCTGCGGTATATAAAATCTTCGGCCCGGGTAACCAGTATGTAACCTGCGCCAAGCAACTGGTGCAACGCGATGGTATTGTCATTGATATGCCTGCCGGCCCCAGCGAAGTGTGTGTGTTGGCCGATGAAACAGCCAATGCAGCGTATGTGGCAGCCGACCTGTTATCGCAGGCAGAACATGGGTCGGACAGTCAGGTATTGCTGGTGAGCACTTCTGCGGCTATGACTGAAAAGGTCATTAAAGAAAAACGAAACCAATTGGCAGCGCTCCAGCGAAAAGATATTGCCGCAAAAGCATTGGCCAACAGCAAAGCCATTGTCATGGAAAACATCACTGATGCTTTAGCCCTGGTTAACGCTTATGCGCCTGAACACCTGATCATCAGTTGCGCCAATGATGAGGCGGTAGCCGAAATGGTAGTGAATGCAGGCTCTGTATTCCTGGGCAGTTATTCGCCCGAAAGTGTGGGTGATTATGCCAGCGGCACCAATCATACTCTCCCTACCAACGGCTATGCCAAAGCATACAGCGGGGTGAGTGTGGACAGTTTTGTAAAAAAGATCACTTACCAAAAGCTAACACAGGAAGGACTGAAAAATATCGCTTCCACTGTAGTCAGTATGGCCGAGGCAGAGGGATTACAGGCGCATGCCAATGCGGTGAAAGTGAGATTGTAGCGGTCGGCACGCGAAGCAGGAGCGTCAGACCGCGGGCTAATGTGGAAGTATGAGAAATGTGAAAATGCAGTGGTCGGTACGCGACACAGGAGCGTCAGACCGCGGGCTGATATGAAAATTTGAAAATTGAATTACAGCAATGAATTTTAACGTAAACGACCTCGTAAGGGAAAATGTAAAAAGGTTGCTCCCTTATTCTTCTGCCCGCGATGAATTCAGCGGTGAGGCAAAAATATTCCTGGACGCGAATGAAAATAGTTTGGGGTCGCCCACAACAAAGTGGTATAACCGTTATCCCGATCCGCACCAGCAAAAAATAAAAGAAAAGCTTACCGCTATAAAAGGTGTGCCGTCAAAGAATATTTTTTTAGGTAATGGCAGCGACGAGTGTATTGACCTGCTGTTCCGTGCCTTTTGTAATCCCGGAAAGGATAATGTGATCATTTGTCCGCCTACTTACGGTATGTATGAAGTGAGCGCTCATATTAATGACGTGGAATTGCGTAAAGTGCCCCTGCTTGATAACTTCCAGTTAGATCTTGTGCACCTGGAAACGAGGGTGGACGATTTTACAAAGATCATCTGGTTGTGTTCGCCCAATAATCCTACTGCCAATTCGCTCAGCAGGGAAGATATTGAAATAGTGCTGAATAATTTCCCCGGCATTGTGGTCATTGATGAAGCCTATATCAATTTCTCCCGCCACCGGTCTTTCATACAGGAACTGTCCGAATACCCCAATCTTGTTGTGTTACAGACCCTCTCTAAAGCGTGGGGTCTCGCAGGATTGCGTTTGGGTATGGCTTTTGCGGGAGAAGAGATCATAAGCATCTGTAATAAAATTAAGCCTCCTTATAATATCGGGCAGGCAACGCAGGAAATCGTATTGAATGCCCTTGACCATGTGGAGGATGTGAATGAAATGATAAGGGTGCTGGTTCGGGAACGGGACCTGATGGCAAAACAATTGTCATTGATTGACGTGGTGGAACAGGTGTATCCTTCGGATGCCAATTTTTTGCTCTTGAAGGTTAGGAATGCAAGAGATGTATATGCTGCTTTATTGAGCAAAGGAATTGTGGTTCGCGACCGGAGCAATGTGCAGCTATGCGAAGGTTGCCTGCGCATAACGGTGGGAAGTCCTGCAGAAAATACAGCCCTCGTGAATAGTTTGAAGGACTACGGAACAGCTTTGTAATTTTATACTACCAAAACGATATGATATGAAAACGGTCAAATGGTATCTGTCATGTTTGTTTTTTACATGCGTGATAGTGGTATCTGCATGCGCGGAAGAGAATAAAAATATACCCGATACCACAGCCAAATTACCGGCTGCTGTTGCCGGCCCCGGTTTAACTTTGCCCGATGGATTTACGGCAACTACGGTGGCAGAGAACCTGGGAAGGGTGCGGCATATTGCAGTAAGCAGCAACGGGAACATATATGCGAAGCTGGAGAGGCTGAAGGATGGGAAAGGCATTTTATTGCTGAAGGGAGGAAATGCGGCGGCGCCGGGCAGTTTTGGCAATTATCCGGGAACAGGCATTGCTGTTAAAGATGGCTATTTGTATGCATCTTCCAATTCGGCAGTATACCGGTATAAGCTGAATGCCGCTAATGAAGTGGAGAACCCCGGTAAACCCGAAACCATTGTAAAAGGACTTACCGATCGCGGACAGCACAATGCCAAATCCATTACGCTGGATGATGCCGGCAATATTTATGTAAATATAGGCGCACCCTCCAACTCCTGCCAGGTGCAGGACAGAGCTGTAGGGTCGAAGGGACAGGATCCCTGCCCGATACTGGACTATGCCGGCGGGATATGGCAGTTCAAAGTGGGCACACCCGGACAGGAATTTAAAGATGGCGTGCGCTATGCCACCGGTATCAGGAATGGGGTTGCATTAAGCTGGAACAGCAGCGTAAACGAATTGTATGTACTGCAGCACGGACGGGATGACCTGCACCGCATGTTTGATGATCTGTATACTGTTAAGGACAATGCTGAATTGCCGGCTGAAGAATTTTTATTGGCTAAAAAAGGATCGAACTTTGGTTGGCCTTATTGTTATTATGACGGAAAGCAGGAGAAAAAAATATTAGCGCCGGAGTATGGCGGAGATGGTAAAACGCAGGGTCGCTGTGAAGGCGTGGATAAGCCGATCATGGCATTTCCGGCTCATCTGGCGCCCAATGCATTACTTTTTTATACGGGCAGCCAGTTCCCTGAAAAATATAAAAATGGTGCTTTCATTGCTTTTCACGGGTCGTGGAACAGGGCGCCTGAGCCGCAGGCCGGATTTTTTGTAGTATTTGTACCCATGAAAAATGGTTACCCCAATGGCGAATGGGAAGTGTTTGCAGACGGATTTGCAGGCAGTGACGAAAAAAGAGCTTCCGGCAGGGTAGATTACCGCCCCTGCGGGTTGGCGCAGGGCCCCGATGGCGCTTTATATGTGTCGGATGACAACAAGGGCAATATCTGGAAGATCACTTATAACGGTAAATGATATGCGAAGGAGACTTATACCTGTAAATGTGGTGATTGCTGCACTTTTCTTTATCTTGCTGAGCCT
The DNA here is from genome assembly GCF_035444585.1 of Agriterribacter sp. GTDB lineage: Bacteria > Bacteroidota > Bacteroidia > Chitinophagales > Chitinophagaceae > Agriterribacter. The sequence continues at coordinate 5,931 of NZ_DAOMOZ010000168.1, read as the reverse complement.
GGAGCCCGATCAAACCAAACCACCGGCAGCGGTAATGGAAAGAGGTAAAGCGGTATATACAAAGGAGTGCTTAACCTGCCACCAGCAAGACGGGCTGGGGGTGCAGCGCATGAATCCGCCGTTGGCAAAAACGGAGTGGGTGCTCGGACCGAAGGAGAGGCTTATCAGGATCGTAGTGAACGGGTTAACGGAACCCATAGAAATTGATGGCGATATTTTTCACAATCCCATGCCGCCGCATGCGCATTTAACCAACCAGCAGGTGGCGGATGTGCTCACTTATGTACGGAATAGCTTTGGCAATAAAGCCAGTGCTGTTACGATACGGGAAGTAAAGAAGGTGAGAGCGGAAAAAAAGATAAAAAAGAGTTGAATTAAAACCAAACCCCTGAAATAAGAGTTATGGCAAAACGGATTTTATTCATTGACAGAGACGGCACATTGATTTATGAAGCTCCTCCTACCTACCAGCTAGACGCATTTGAAAAGCTTACTTTTTACCCGCACATGTTTGAATACATGACCAAAATTGCCAAGGAGCTGGACTATGAGTTGGTGATGGTAACCAACCAGGACGGGTTGGGAACGGATGCATTCCCTGAAGATACGTTTTGGCCCCTGCATAATTTGGTGATGAAGAGCCTCGAAGGGGAATACATTTTTTTTAGCGCGGTGCACATAGACAGAACCTACCCGCATGAAAATGCGCCCACCCGCAAACCGGCCACCGGCATGCTTACACAATATTTGAATAACGCCGATTATGATATCGCCCGTTCATTTGTTATCGGCGACCGCATAACAGATATACAATTGGCCAAGAACCTCGGCTGCAGGGGTATCTGGCTCAATAATGACGCTTCGCTCGGCGCCGCCGAAATTTCGGATAAGGTAGCTGCATTGCAGGATACCATTGCACTGGAAACAACGGAATGGAGCAAAATCTACGAATTCTTAAAGCTGGGACAGCGTTCGGTTACCCGGGAACGCAATACCAATGAAACAAAGATCAGTGTGGCATTGAATGTTGACGGATCGGGGAAGGCAGACATTTCAACAGGCATTGGCTTTTTCGATCACATGCTGGAGCAAATTGCCCGTCATGGTAAAGTGGATTTGTCTGTTCATGCCAAAGGCGACCTGCATATTGATGAGCACCACACCATTGAAGATACGGGCATTGCCCTGGGAGAAGCTTTTGCCAAAGCCCTGGCCGATAAGAGAGGGATGGAGCGTTATGGTTTCGCCCTTCCCATGGATGAAGCGGATGCCAAAGTGCTGATTGATTTTGGCGGACGGAACTGGCTGGTATGGAATGCCGAATTTAAACGCGAGAAAATAGGAGAGATGCCCACGGAAATGTTCTATCATTTTTTTAAATCGTTTTCTGATGCCGCTAAATGCAATCTCAATATTGAATGCAGGGGCGATAACGAGCATCACAAGATAGAAGCGATATTCAAAGCCTTTGCCAAAGCCATTCACATGGCGGTAAAGCGTGACCCGCTGAGCAATTATTTGCCGAGCACGAAGGGGGTGTTGTAAATGTTTAACTAGGCGGGCGGTAGTTTTATACCTGTTTTCGTGGGACTCTGTAGTCTCGTGGGACAAAAAGCGTTCAAAGTCGCCTGTGTCACCAGGTCCCCGGTATGTGTGGCTATTGCTTATTTCTTCTATTAATTCTGGCTCTTGTCATTCTTTCTCTTAAACCACCTTCGTTTAAAAAAGCTCTTTCCAAAGCTACCAATTGCCGGCCCAATAAATAAGAGGTAACATTTATTAAACAACACATGATATTGGCACTTATCTCCGGATCTTCATGCTCAATTGCTTTTTTAAATGTATTGTAACTGGCTCCCTGTGTTTTATTCAGCTCATTAAAACGCAGGGAAAGGCGGTCAGTTCTTTCCCATTTCTTTAAATTGTTTATTCGCAGGTAATCTTCATAGTCTATGAGCAGCTCTTCCAGGCTGGCGCGGGCAACGTTGGTAAGTTTGATCTCGGTTTCCTTCGAAGTGGCAGAAGCCATGCTGGCCTCTGCAATATTTTGTTTACCCGACCTTGCAGCCTGTATCATTTGATCAGTGGTACGGTCGTATTTTTTGAGGAAGTGCCGGCAGAAATAAACAGTGCCGTCATAAATAATCTCCGCTTTCTGAAAAGTAATCAAATTGCGGTACCCGCCATGTACAGGTATAAATCCTTCGGTGTTTTCTTCGGTTGCCATGTGAAATGCATTTATTCGTGAGTCCTAAATTATGAAACATAAGGAAGATTTCAAAGCATAATGCCCACACTGAGCTTATAAAGCAGTAGGCCTTTTGCAAGGGCCTGCGCAGGTTTTGTTGGTAATTGCCTGTTTCGTGGGGCTCGGTAGTCTCGCGGGACAGAAAACGCTCACAAGTCGCTTGTGTAGCCAGGTCCCCTGAAAGGGCAGTTATTGCTAATGCTCCTATACTGCTTCATTCACAATCGCCAGCGCCATGCCATCATGGTATTTGCTGCCCACCGTTTGTATAACGGTTGCGGTAACCTGTTTGGTGGCCGCCAGTAGCGTCATAAAACGTTTCACGCCGGTTACATTGGCGTCATCGCTGTTTTCTTCGAGTATCTTGCCCTCGCGCACTACATTGTCTGCAATAATGAGTGTGCCCGGCCGGGAGAGTTGTAAAGACAATTCAAAATATTCGGCATAAGGCTCTTTATCGGCATCAATGAATATAACGTCAAAGGGGCCGGCACCTTCTTTTTTCAGTTTGGGCAATTCCTCCAGTGCATTGCCCACACGGATTTTAACTGCATTGATTAGTCCCGCATTTGAAATATTGGCAAGGGCCACATCTGCATGATGCTGGTCCAGTTCAAGTGAAATCAATTCGCCGCCTTGCTGCAATGCTCTTGCCAGCCAGATGGTGCTGTACCCGCCTAAGGTGCCGATCTCTAATATTTTTTTAGGATGATTGAGCTTTGCCAGCATATGCAAAAACTTGCCCTGGTTCTCGGAAATGCTGATGAGCGGAAGGTCGCCGTCAATAATGGCCTGCTTGGTTTGTTGTAATGCCCCGTCTTCTTTTACAAACAGATTATTGATAAACTGGTCTACTGCGCCAAAAATATTTGTATCCATAAAGTATTATTTCCTTTTTTTCCTGTATTGCTTTTCGAGGTCAATGATCTCTACCTTCCTGAACTCAACCGGGTGACTTTCACTTTGCAGGGAAATATACCCGCTCTTCAGCAACTGCCCGTCTTTCTTTAGCGCAGGATCATAATTGTTCACTGCTCCTCCGCCTATCTGTGGTTTTTGGTATACCAGAACGGTATCTCCGTTTACAATTTGTTTTATCACCGAATCGCCCAATACCAGCACTTCGGCTCTTACCCATTCTTCATTGCGGAAAGTTTTTGATCTGGAATTGATGCAATGCGGCGTAAACAGTTTCCCGTCCATTTCTACATTGGTGCCCGGCGTGCAAAGATTGCAGGTTGTTCTTTCGCCTGTTGAATCGCCCCCTAACAGCTGATCTTCTATAGAAATAGGAAAATCCTGGTCTTTAAGCATGGTGGATGGCGGCTGGCAATGCAGCATGATCCCGCTGTTTTTATACGCCCATCCCGGTCCGCCCGCTACCTGCTCTCCCACAAAGCGGTATTCAACCGCAAGCAAATAATAGGAATAGGGCGTTTTATAAAAGATATGACCAAACTGGTTGTTGAATGCAGTATACTGGTCGTAAGACACAACCAGTTTCCCGTCCTCCACGCGAAATGTATTACCGTAATTGTCATTCAATTCATGCCCGCTGATCTTAACTGTCCAGCCTTTGAGGTTCTTGCCGTTGAAGAGCTGCTTCCATTTTCTTTTGTCCTGCGCAAAAGAAGTAATGGTGAAAAGCGTAAAAAGCAATACCAGTAAATTTTTCATAGGTGCAAGATAATAAAAAGAGAGGTCAGTGGAACAAGGCAACGCTTAGGTGCTGTGGTATTGTAAGCAAGGATAAGCAGGGTGTTTTTATGTGTCGGGCCGCAACAATACCAAAAAAACTTTGGCCGCACACTTCAGGGTTCTGTTCGTTAGACTTCAATTTAAATCAACAGCGATTCATACTTACGCCTGTCCTTATAATCAGTTCAGGCTTTTTTCAGGAACAGCTTATTTGCCGGAATAAGTTGCTTCGCCATGCCGGGTCCCCTGTAAAATACATCAAGCCAGTAACCACCCGCTGCATTAAAAAACTCTACTTTTATTTTCTGCCGGCCCGCTTCCAGGGTAATACTGCCGGCTTCTTCCGTTACGCCGTGATCTCCATCATTGTTTACTACTGCTTTATCATTGATGAACAATTTGCTGCCATCATCAGATTGCGTGGAAAAGCGGTATCTTCCGGGTGTATCAATTTGTATATAGCCGTCGTATACCAGGCCAAAGGTTGGGTTTCCCTTTTCCTGTAAAGGAGCGATTGTTTTTTCATCAACGGAAAATTCATAGCTGTTCCATTTTTTTACCGGGGTTAGCTTCCCAAAAGCAGGAAGTTGTTTCCAGCCGCTGCCTTTAAAATAAGAAACGGTTAACCCGTTGCCCATACCGGGCCTGACCATCCTGAAATAAGCTGTGCTCACCGGGCTTTCATTGCCGGTGTTGTCAAAAGCCTTTGCCTGCACCACCGTGGTGCTGTCGATCGTGAAAGGTTCCTTGTATACGGGTGAGTTGCTATCAGGAACGTCGCCGTTTAAAGTGTAGTATATCGTGCTGTTGTCGGTCGTTGCACTCATTTTAACCGTAGCGGGTTCATCAATATATAAACCCCCGGCCTGCTGGTATAAATTTCTTTTGGGGTATATAGTCGGGGCAGCGATCGCTTCTTTTCCTTTCCATAAGTTTGCCGGTTCTTCAAATCCTTCAAAAGCCGCTTTTATAGGGCGACCGATCCATGCGTAGGGCCGTGTAAGGTTAAAGGCAAATGCTATCGTAGCGGCAAGGTCATAGGTATATACCTGCTGCTGGATTTTATAGCCCTTCTTAATATCTTTTCCATGCAGTATCATCGCAATTTCTCCTTCCTCAGGTGTAGGACCGCCATGCCCTTTGCCTATGCCGCCATGATCGGCGGTAACAATAACCAGGGTGCTTTCTTCAATGCCGCTTTCTTTGATGGCTTTTAAAACCTCTCCTATTAAAGAATCAGCCTTCGACACCGCGGTATAGTATTGCGGGGTGCCATGACCGTCGTGGTGCCCTGCATGATCAACATGATCAAAATGCACGAACCCGAAAGTGGGTTTTTGGGTTTTGATATAGTTGGTAAAATCCGCTGCTGTTGAATCTTCCGTTGAAAAATGTTTATCGTAGTTCACGGCTTTCTTTTCAAACAACCGGCCAAAGCCGCCCCAGTGGTAAACCGCTCCGATCTCTGCATCGGGCTTTTGCTCCCGGAGGATCCCGAAGATAGAGGGAAATATACCTTCTTCGCCTGCTACTATGGGAGGAAGCGTATGATCATCTCTTTCCCAGTCGTTGTTGATAATGCCATGTTGTTCAGGCCCTGCGCCCATGATCATGGAAGCCCAGTTCTGACTGCTGGCAGTAGTTAATACCGTACGTACATTCCATTTTACAGCGCCGTCCGCGACCATGCTGTCCATTACAGGGGTTGTAGCATTGCGTATACCATCGGGACTCATGCCATCTACCCCGATTACAATAACGTGCTCAATTCCCTGCGGGTAGTTTTCTGTTTCCTGCGCCTGACAGGCAACTAAAAAATAAACGGCAAATACATAAAGCAGGTTTTTCTTTCTCATAAAATGATTTTAAGATGATGTATTGTGGGGTTAATGCAGGTTATGCAAAAATACTATGGGTACGTGATTAAATAGTTAACAAAGGCTAATCAAAAGGTTAAGTAATATTAAAGATAGGAAAAGAATTTA
>NZ_DAOMOZ010000167.1:0-10952 GCF_035444585.1 Agriterribacter sp. | reverse complement strand
CTGGCAGCGTATGGCATGACCAAAGCTGCGCTTGAAATGTTGGCCAAAACGCTTGTAGTGGAACTTTCGGAGCACAATATTTCGGTGAATGCTATAGCGCCCGGCGCTACTGTAACCGAACGCACAGGCGATGACCCGGAATATGTGCCGGTATGGAGCCGCATTACACCCATGGGGCGGCCGGCACAGGTGCAGGACATTGCCAATGCTGCTTTGTTTCTTGTATCTCCTGCATCAAGACATATAACCGGGCAAAGCCTTGTAGTGGACGGTGGCTGGACTTCAGTAAGTCCTTCGCCGTATTAGTCCGTTAGGTATGAGGTGTGGGGCATAAGGTGTAAGGTACTCACTACTCACCACTCACCACTCACTACTCACCCCCCCTATATGCTTCCCGTTCTGCCCCCATCCACGGGAATGCTTGCGCCGTTCACGTAGGAAGCTGCAGGAGAAGCGAGAAAAGCAGCCACATTTGCTATTTCTTCGGGTAGCCCAAACCGTTTTAGCGGGATCTTATCAGTCATTTCCTTTTCAACCATTTCCCTCCCGGTATGTTCCTTTTTTACTGTTTCCTCTATTAAATTGTCGAGCCGGTCTGTTTTGGTGGACCCCGGTAATATATTATTTACGGTAATATTATACTGTCCCGTTTCATTGGATAAGGTTTTAGCCCATGCTGCCACTGCCGCACGTATAGTGTTGGATACGCCAAGATTGTTCAGCGGGATCTTTACCGACGTAGAGATGATGTTTATTATCCGGCCATACCCCTCTTTTTTCATGCCGGGCAAAACGCATTGCGCCAGCAATTGACTGATGATAATATGCTGGCGAAAAGCATTCTCAAATGTATCCGCCGAAGCTTCGGCGATAGGCCCGGGAGGCGGTCCGCCGGTGTTATTGATGAGAATATGAATGTTTATTTTTGAAACCACCGATTCAATAGCTGCTTTTACCGCAGCAGGCTCAGAAAAATCGGCTACACGGTAATCGTGCTCCTGGCCGCTGTTACCGGGCAAACGATGTACAATTTCCTTTAGTAATCCTTCATTGCGTGCAAATAAAATGCAATTCGCTCCTGCAAGGGCCAGCTCCTTTGCTATTGCCAGACCTATGCCCCGTGTGCTGCCGCACACAACAGCATTTTTATTTTTAAGAGATAACTCCATTGCTTTCTGTATATCCCGCAAATGTAAGTAAGCTTACCGGCTTTGCTCCTGCCCGGCTTAAACAATGCACAAAATTTTATTTACAGATGTTTGATAAAGAAGAATGTCTGTAGCTTTGCGCCGCCGAAATAAAAGTTGTGCAAGCCATGCATCATTATGCCATGCTGCCCCGGTAATTTTATAGCTAATCCGGTCTTTTATATACCTTTTTATGGCGATCATCGTTAATGGAAATATGAAAAACGTTTTTATATTTTTTGCAGTTATTTTATTGGCATATGCCTGCCGGCAAAAAGCGCCGCTTATACCCGAACTGGTAACACCCAACACCGCCATGATCCAATCCATCGTTGCGGAAAACGCTGTAGCGGATGCGGCAACAATAATGGAGCGCCCCGAAGTGCCGGTACTGTGCTATCACCAGATCAGGGAATGGAGAGGAAATGAATCAAGAGGCGTGAAAGACGTGGTAGTACCTCCTGCCGTTTTCAAAAGCCAGTTGCAGTTATTGGCCGACAGCGGCTACCAGACTGTGCTGCCCGACGATTTGTATGCTTACCTCACTACCGGGAAACCACTGCCTGCAAAACCCATTATGCTCACCTACGACGACAGCGACCTGGACCAATATAAAATTGCCGCTCCCGAAATGAAAAAACACGGGTTCAAAGGCGTGTTTTTTATTATGACCGTTTCTTTGGGTCGTTCTATTTACATGAACAGGGCGCAGGTTAAAGAATTGTCGGACGAAGGCCATGTAATTGCTTCACACACCTGGGATCACAAAAATGTAAAAAAATATAAAGAAGATGATTGGGAAACGCAGATCGTTAAACCTGCCAGGCAACTGGAAGAAATTACAGGCAGGCCCGTACAGTATTTTGCTTATCCTTTCGGCGCATGGAACAAGGAAGCCATACCTGAATTAAAGAAATACAACATAAAAGCGGCTTTTCAATTGTCAACCAAACGCGATTCAACCGAACCATTGTATACCATTCGCCGTATGATCGTTCCCGGCGACTGGAGCGCTGCAACCATGTACCGGGCAATGAAGAGAACGTTTAAGGGGTAGAAGGTCTGAGGTATCAGGTATCAGGTCTGAGGTTGACGGGAAGGGGTTTCAGCCATTGATATTTCTGCAAATTGTCTGCCAATCTTTTTAACGATCTTTTTCAGTAGGTTTGTGGAAAATTATTATCCGATGAATAAGGTAATGTACATCATAGCGGTATTGTTCTTGTTTGCCTGCAAAAACAAAGAAAAAGAAGCTGAAGTAACGGCTGATGTGCCACCTGTTGAAAAGCCGGCTGTGCATTCGGATGCCTTTAATGCATCTTTTAAAAATGTGCTCGACCGGTATTACAGCCTTCGCGATGCTTTGGTTGCCAGCGATACTGCCGCCGCCAACCAGTCCGCGGCCCTGCTCCTGCAGTCGGCCGATGAACTGAAACTGGATGAACTGAAAAAAACTGATACGAATAATATTATCATCCCTACGGCAAAAACCTATACAGATGGCATTAACAGTGAGAGTAAGGGCTTAATGGGCGAAACCAACATAGAGGATAAGCGCAAATCTTTCCAGATGATCTCGGCTAATTTGTTTGATCTTACCAGGACGGTGAGGTACGCTGAAGAAAAAGTATATCTCCTGCATTGCCCTATGGCTTTCAATGACGCCGGGGCAGACTGGCTGAGCAATTCAACAGAAATTAAAAATCCGTATTTCGGGAGTAAAATGCTCACCTGCGGATCGGTAAAAGATTCTGTTGTGCTGAGATAAGGATAGGATATCAGTGAATTAATGAACTGAACTGGCCTTGACTCATTTCACCCCGCTCCCTGCATGCTTCCGCTCAGCATTGTACCTCTTTTTAAAGTCTGAAATAGTAATTGCAAACCCAATAAAGAGACTGGTAAAAGCAAATATTGCTAATATGTAAATGAGGGCAGTCATAAATCAGGGTTTTTTATCTTCATCGAAAATAACTCATGATTAAAAAGATTCAAGCTTTTTATCTGCTTATAGAGTTGCCAAAATCACCTATATGAAAAAAATCATCTTTTTATTCTTTTTTGCGATCGGCACTTTTTACCTGGCGGATGCCCAGGAAAAAATTGACCAGGGAATGATACAACGCATCAGGAATGAGGGTCTTCATCATTCCAAAGTGATGGACATTGCTTTTCGGTTAACAGATGTAAGCGGGCCCCGGCTCACCATATCACCGGGTTTTAGCAGGGCGGCCAATTGGGCAAAAGAGCAATTGGCAGGCTGGGGACTGGAAAATGCGGTGCTGGAACCCTGGGGCGAATTTGGCAAGGGCTGGGAACTGCAAAAAATGTACGTAGCGCAAACAAAACCCTACTACAGGCCAATGATCGCATTCCCGAAAGCCTGGACAAGCGGAACAGGCGGATTTAAAAAGGCTGAAGTTATGCTGGTTGATGCCGGGGACTCTGCTGATTTTGTGAGCAAATACAGCGGGAAGCTGGCCAATAAGATCATTATCATCAACCAGCACGATACTTTAATGCCGGGTTTTAAAGCAGATGCCCGAAGGTATACCGATGAAGAATTGAAAGCGATGTCCGACAGAAAACCAACCATTCCTGCGTATCCGCGGCCTGCACGTCCTGTACGAAGCGGAAGAAGCACTATTGCACTGCAGAATGATATAAAGGAAGTGGCTAAAAAGGAAGGTGCGCTTGCCATACTAACATACAGTATGCGTGGCCGTGACGGAACGCTGTTTGTACAGGGTGGCGGGCCATACGGGAAAGATGACCCGGAAAATTTTACGGATATTATGGTGGCAGTGGAAGATTATAAGAGCATAGTAAGATTGCTGCAGGCCAATATCCCGGTAGAGGTAGAAGCAGATATACAAACGCGTTTTATTACGGATGATACCAAAGGATATAATGTGCTTGCGGAAATTAAGGGAACAGACAGGGAGCTGAAGGACGAAGTGGTAATGCTGGGAGCGCATCTCGACTCGTGGCAAGGCGCAACCGGGGCAACGGATAATGCTTCGGGGTCGGCTGTAATGATGGAAGCTGTGCGTATACTAAAAACGTTGGGCATACAGCCGCGGCGTACCATTCGAATAGCATTGTGGAGCGGTGAAGAGCAGGGCCTGCATGGTTCACGGAACTATGTTAAAAACCACCTGGCCGATCCCGCTACTATGGAACTCAAACCCGGGCATACTAAAATATCAACGTACTTTAATTTAGATAATGGCACCGGGAAAATAAGAGGCATTTATCTCCAGGGAAATGAAGCATGCCGAACCATCTTTTCGCAATGGTTTGAACCTTTCAGGGATCTGGGCGCCGGAACAGTAACGATAAGCAATACGGGCGGCACCGACCACCTGTCTTTTGATGCTGCTGGCATACCCGGCTTCCAGTTTATCCAGGATCCTGTTGAATACAGTACCCGTACGCATCATACCAATATGGATTCTTATGATCATTTGCTGGCAGATGATCTGAAACAGGCGGCTACCATTATTGCTGCATTTGTATATAATGCCGCTATGCGGGATGAAAAATTGCCCAGGAAGCCATTGCCGGAGGCGGGGCGTTAATCGATAGAGGTATAGGGTGGAAGGCATAGGGTGAAAGGGAAGGAGAGAACGTGAGAGGTGAAAGGTGAGAAGATGCGAGGTATATGATACAGGCATCACCAGTTTTTTTCTTCTCTTAGCCTGGTTACATGTGCTGTGTGATGTTTGCCATGCCAGGCATAAATGCCCAATAAATCCCAAAGCGTTATTGTTTTCTTTTGTTCGGGATGAAATACCGTTCTTTCCCAATCCTTTGTTGTAAGCTGCTCTAAGAGATAATGCCACCGGGCATGAAGCGCATGCAGGAGTGTAATAGAAATATTTACGGGCAGATGGCGCACATCGGGCAATTCGGCCCACAATTTTTCATCGTAAGGCCTTATTGACGGGTTGGTTTCTGTTATGCCCAGCCTAAAACGGCAATAAGCATTAATATGGCTGTCGGCTACATGATGCACCAACTGCTGTATAGCCCACCCGCCTTCCCTGTAGGGCGTTTGCAATTGCTGCTCATCTAAATTCAGCAGCGCATTTTCAAGCCACTGCGGCAGAAGCCTGATATCGGCTATCCGGTCTTCCTTTCTTTGTTCAGAAAAAGGCTCGGGTATATACTTCCCGATCGGATAACGGGGATCATTTGTCATAATAGTTTGAATAACGGTATGCAGTACATGCTGTTATTGTTCAGCGGAAATGGATATCGTGAAAAGTGAGAGCCTGTCCGGATGACTCCAGTCAGACGGAGACAGAGGTGAAAGTGATTTCACGTTTAACACCGCGGGAAGATGATCGGTATAACACTCATCCTCACATTCACAATTCACCACTCACTACTCACCACTCACTACTCACAATTCACTATTCACAATTCACCTCCCTAATTTACAATATCTATCAACTCCACATCAAAGATCAGTGCGGAGCCTCCGGGTATGCTGCTACCGGCTCCCTGTTCGCCATAGCCCAGGGTGTAGGGAATATAAAACTTAAATCGCGACCCAACGGGCATGAGCTGCACGCCTTCCGTCCAGCCTTTGATAACCTGGTTCAGCGCAAAAGAAATGGATTCGCCCCTGTCGCGTGAGCTGTCGAATTTTTTGCCATTGATCAAAAAGCCTTCGTAGTGCACTTTTACTGTGCTGGTATCGGCAGGCCTGGGACCGGTTCCTAATTGCAGTACCTCGTACTGAAGACCACTGGGCGTGACTTTTACGCCGTCTCTTTTTTTGTTTTCCGTCAGGAACTTTTCTCCTTCATCAATAGCAGCCCGCGATTTTTTGCGCATAAATGCCTGTAGTTGCTCTCTTACTGTCATATCCGCCTGTTGACTGGTTAATAATGTTTTTTTCTCTTTCAGCACTTCGTTAAAGCCCCTATTCATTAAAGCATAATTGATCGTATCAACACCCTGCGATCTAAAGAAAGTAGCATCAATCATACCTAAAGCATAGCTTAAGCTGTCTAATGCATTCGATAATACAGGAGCCTGAGGGCTGGCTTCAGCAACTACAATATGTGAGGTGTTGGCAGCCATTTCTTTAATGGATGAACACGCAGGGAATAATGTGATAAGTGCGCCGGCAACTGTACCGTAGATAATATTGTCTGAAACCTTTTTTATCATGCTGTATGCTGTTTGTTTTTAGATTATTCATGTCGTAAAGCATGTCCTGTAAGATGGATGAATACATCCTCAAGATTGGCTTTTTTCACTTCTTTTGGTCTTTCAAACCCCGATGCTACCAGGTCATCAATCAGCCGGTCGGGCGAATGCAGCGCAATGATCTTTCCCTGGTCCATAATGGCCACCCTGTCACAAAGTATTTCCGCCTCATCCATATAATGTGTGGTAATAATGATGGTGGTTCCCTTTGAGCGGATATCTTTTATCAGTTCCCAGAGATTTCTTCGCGCCTGCGGATCAAGCCCTGTTGTGGGTTCATCTAAAAAAATAACTCTTGGCTTGTTGATCAAAGTAGTGGCTATGGAAAAACGTTGCTTTTGTCCGCCGCTGAGTTCCTTGTATTTGTTCCTGGCTTTATCTTCAAGGTTAACCAGTTGCAGCAATTCGGTTGCATTAACCGGTTCATTGTATAACCCGCTGAAAAGAGCGATCAGCTGCACAAGATTAAGCCCGGGGTAAAATCCCGAGGTTTGTAATTGCACCCCGATGACCTGTTTTATTTTATCGGCATTTTTATCCAGGTTATAGCCATCTATTACTACTTCGCCACTTGTTTTCTTACGAAGGGTTTCCATGATTTCAAGGGTAGAAGATTTTCCCGCGCCGTTAGGACCCAGCAATCCGAATATCTCTCCCTCATACACGCTAAAGCTGATCCCTTTTACAGCTTCAAAATGGCCATAATTTTTTACAAGATCCTTTACCGTAATGATTTCTTTTCCCTGCATGACCGGCAAGATAATGCAGTTAAGGATTATGGCAAATTATTAAATTGCAGCAAAAAACAGAGTGAATGAAGATATTTAAATTCGGCGGCGCCAGTGTGAACAATGTAGACCGGATCAGACAGCTTGCGGATATACTGCGTTTGTACCCCGATGATAAAAAAATGGTTGTGATTTCTGCTATGGGAAAAACCACCAACGCGCTGGAAAAAGTTGTGAAAGCATTCTTTGACGGCAGGAAGGAAGAAGCCCTGCAATTGTTTGAACACATTAAAAAACAGCATTTAAATACTGCTAAATATCTACTTGTTACCAGTGCCAATGCAACGGATGCACGCCTGCTCGACTTTTTTACAGAAGTAGAATGGGCGCTGCACGATAAGCCGGTGAAGGATTTTGATTATTACTATGATCAGATCGTATGCGTTGGCGAGCTTTTTTCGAGCACCATTATCAGTGCGTATCTCAATGAGCAGGGCATAAACAATATATGGACAGATGTAAGGGATATTTTCAGAACGGATGATCATTTCAGGAATGCCGGTATTGACCGGGAGCAAACAGAAAAAAACATTCGTGATAAAGTCGTCCCTTTTTTTGATGAATACGATATTGTTGTTACCCAGGGCTTTATTGGAGCTACGGATGAAAATGAAAGTACCACATTAGGGCGGGAAGGAAGCGATTACAGCGCCGCGGTTTTTGGAAATCTGCTCGGCGCCGAAGACGTTACTATCTGGAAGGATGTGGCCGGCATCATGAATGCCGATCCCAAAATATTTCCTGCGGCTGTTGTTATGCCTGAACTCAGCTACGATGAACTTATAGAGATGGCTTACTATGGAGCGCAGGTCATTCATCCCAAGACCATTAAGCCCCTTGAAAATAAAAACATTCCGTTGGTAGTAAAATGTTTTATTGACCCGGCACTGCCCGGAACGGTTATTCATCATAAAACGATAAAAAACCTGCCGCCTGTTTTTGTTATTAAGCAAAACCAGGCTTTGCTTCATTTGCATTCCCGGGATTTTTCATTTATCGGCGAACACGCTGTATCGCGGTTGTATCATTTGCTGGCGCAAAAAAACATCACACCAAACCTTATACAAACAGACGCTGTAACGCTGATGGTTTGTATTGATGATATGGAAGATGAAATTGGTCAGTTGGCGGCTGCAGCATCAGAGATCTTTGATGTACAGGTAGAAAAGGGTCTTAGCCTGTTGACCATACGCCACTATACAGAGGAAACCGCAGCTGAAATGACTGCCGGAAAATATATAGTGCTCAAACAACAATCCCCGCACACAGTTCAGTTTTTACTGCGATAGAACCTGTTCTATCCCAATGTCCGGGTTTTGGTATCAACCACTCAAATTTAATCAGAAAGGGCAATATATTTTTTACTACTCCTGTAAAACAGCCCGGATGAGCATTTCGGAGAAAAATAGAAAATTCTGCTTTTAGTTCTTCTCTTTTTGGTTCTGACTTGCTCAACTTGAGTTTATCGTACATGTAATGGAAATGATCGCAATTCCCAGGGATGCCGATTACAGAATATGTGTTGATGTTTGATCCTGAAAGGGCCTTAGGCTTATAACCTAAACAGGCGAACTGATTTATGGCCCCGAAGGAGGTCAAAGAGATGATCAACAATATTTTGTATGACAAGAATAATATGCGATTCGACCCCGTTGGGGTCGAAACTTCTTTGCCTGTGCCTGGTTTATAAACCTTTCATCCCTTCGGGATGAGAAGAATCCACCCGTAGAAATTGCCTGGGGGAATTGATGTTTGACCCTGAAAGGGTCTTAGCTTTATAATCTATAGTCCAACTGATTTTATGACCCCGAAGGAGGTCAAAGAGATTTTCATTTCTCTTATAACATAACACGGATAAATGATTTAAAGGAAAAAGAATTCATCTTTCTGTTTTCGTCCTTTTGGATCCTGGCTTGTCCGGTTGAAAATAAAAATATTCCCCGTTATTTTGTTATTACGAAGATTATCGTATTTTTATACGAAATTAATCGTAATTAATCATTTTCTTAAAATTCTGGTTATGACACCTCGTACTTCAATGCGCCGCAAATATGTTTTTGGGCTTTTGATCATTTCACTGCTTGTCGTATCTTTTTCGTTAACTGGTTACGACGTAAAGGAGGGCGGCCCTTTTCGCAGCTTTCAAGATTTTCAGACACCTGTCTTCAGATCAGCCGGAGATACCATCCCTGCAGACCTAAAATCTGAGGGAAGCACCCTGGATGATCAGTCCGTTCTGGATATGGAATTAGATACCCGGTCTATTAAAGAAGCTCTAAGAAATGTGGAATCCCGCCTGCAAAAACTTGAGGCTGAACTCCGGAATAAGGACTGGAATAAAGTGGAAAACACTTACCGGAAAGCCATTGATCATATAAACTGGAAGCAGATAGAGAAGGATACCCGGCATGCGTTGGCAGATGTGAATAAAAGGATAGTGCTTGAAAATGATATACACTTAGATAATATAAAATTGCAATTGAGCAAGGCCAAAGCTATGGCAGATCAGAACCTGAAACAAATGCAGCTCAGCATTGATCATGATCTTAAAATAAATTTACAGAATGCCACGCAAAGTTTGCAGAAAGCCAAAATGTCCTTACATCGGATAAAAGCCTTTACAAACGATCTTGAAAAAGACGGGTTGATAGAAAACGGCAAACCTTATTCTATTGAAATTAAAAATGGCGATCTGTATATCAATGATGTGAAACAGTCGAAAAAGGTCACCAAGAAATACAGGAAGAAATATAAAGAGTACTTTGAAAGCAAGGGCAACTTTAAATTATACTCCGGTAAAGGAGAAAGGAGGCAGGGAGTGGAAGAGCCGATATAGGGGTAAGATGTGTAAGATCGCAAGAAAGTAAGAGGGTAAGAAAGTAAGAGGGTAAGAGGGTAAGAGGTTGCTAAAACCGCGGCACGGGGCATTGCATTTGCCTTAAGCTTTGGTTATACTGGTTGTAGTACCCGTAATACAACAAGGCAAATTCGGACGCTCCCCGCATATTATTATAGTTTTTAAGGGAAGATGTAGTAGCATCGTAGGAGAACATAAGCCTCACTGATTTCCATTGAAAACCGATCATTGGAATAACCGCGTCGCTGCCACGATAATACAGTCCACCGATCACCTGTTTTTCTCCATCACCCGATAAATTATAATTGGCGTGAAGCCCGAGCGTCAACTCCCTTGCTTTTGCCTGCGTGGTAAAATAGGCGCCGGGGCTTACTATTACCCTGTCGTTTACTTTCAGCACGGCATCTGCAAAAGCGATATACCTGCGCGCTATAGCATTGTTGTACCCCGAAGCGCTGTTGAAAAATGATTCTTTGGGACTGTTTACGTGGTGTACGGAAACACCTGCATGGAGGTAAATATTATCGGTTGGAAAATAAGCATAGTTCAGTCCAACCTGCACATCAAGGTAGCTGATATTGGTTGCGGAAAAATTTTCTCCGCTCGGGGCGCCGGCATCAAAAAATTTTCCATTCCACTGGTTATCGAAGGTAAACTTTGTTACATCCACTCTTTTGTTTGCCCATCCTATATTAAATCCAACGGAAAGCAATCCGGTACTGCCCAGCATTTGATGATATGCCGCAGAGCCATACACCTTGGTGGAGGTTAGATTGCCGCTTCCGGCAACATCTCTCAATATAACGCCTCCCAGTCCTACCCAGCCCGATTCAAACCTGTCGCGGAAAGCCTGCGCATCTCCATAAATACTCATGGTTTTAAATTGTGCAGGTATGC
>NZ_DAOMOZ010000166.1:10487-10981 GCF_035444585.1 Agriterribacter sp. | reverse complement strand
AAGCGAAAAGAATTCCCGCTGTAATTGTAAGCCACTGTCCCATGCATCTTCCATATCTTTCTTCAGCTTAAACAGTTCCTCGGAACTGTAAACAGCACCATTGGCATTTTTAAACCCTGCCAGCAGGCCTGTATTCATGGAAGGCTCTTCTTTTAGCATAACACCGGGAAATCTTTCAGCAACGATCTCCGGTGAAAAACTTTCGGTGGTCAATCGTACCGCAGTAGCGATATTGGCAAATAATGGTTTTTTTACGACCGGGGCTGCTGCTCCTGACGATCTGCCGGAAAGGGTTGATGCTGTTCTTACAGCAGCAGTTTTTTTCATGGTTTTGACGGTGGTCTTTTTTTCCGGCAATGTGAGCAAACCGGGAAGTTCATTGCCACCAAAATAAAAGTTTACGCTCACATCATCTGCCTGGTCTTCGGCCTGTATAAATTGCACCACGCAGATCAGGAGGCTGTTCATACCATTTGTGCCGGCAATGCGCCCAT
>NZ_DAOMOZ010000166.1:4259-10477 GCF_035444585.1 Agriterribacter sp. | reverse complement strand
AATACGGCTGTACCTCCCGGAAGAAACACCCCGCCGCCACAGTCCCAGGTTGGCCACGTAAGGGTCGGGCAATGTAGGCAAATAACTGTACAGCGAAAAAATGAGTATGCAGTTTCCCCGTATTACATTTTCCATTGCATCATCGCACTCACCAAAAAGAATAAACGATTTTATGGGGGAAACGGTGAACAATGCATTTTCCAGCGCAATGGAAAAAAGATTCAATGTCTGGGCGGGAGCAGCAGTGCCCGGAATATTCCCCGCATTCGCAGAAGCAGCCTGATCGGCCTGCATATCTTCTTCCACCAGCATTATCCTTCTGCCGGTTTTCCCTGCGCTGAGCAACATATTGCAGGAAGACGACTGTACAGGAAAAGGCTCCCCGTTTACCTTTACCGGGCGATCGGCATATACAGTAGCGGCACAGCTTGTTACCAGCAATTCCTGTGCATTTTTACTGTTGATGATAAAAATCAAAGGCACCTTTTTCAGCAAAAACATATCCGCGGTTGTACCATGCGTATTTTGTTCATCCTCCCATAATTCAAGATGATGTGAAGCACCGAACGCATCCGCCTCCATATCGGTGATGGTTATCTCTCCCGGCTTACCGGAAACGGCAGGTTGCTTCAATCTTATGTCTTCATTTTGTAATCCGTTCCAAACCATACGCCATCCTTCGCCACATTGCAACAATACCGATCCGTTACCCGAGGCCTGCACAGGACTGTTAATGTTCAATGCCGTTGCAGCAAAAGCCCAATACGTTTTTTTAACAGGAACTTCACCGGAAAGACTGGTCCAGGGGCTTTTATATTGAGCAACCGCAAATTCATTCACATCCGCTTTCCATGGTATTAATATTTGGTTGTTGCTGTATGCCGGTGATATATTGGGTGCCGGTGTGAAGCTGAATGCGAAAGGCTGCCCGTATATTTTACATGATGCCGGGCCAATTTGAGTAATATTGCATTTGTTGTTTTGCCACGTAAATTCCCATATTTCCGGTAATTGGTAAGTGGCTTCCCTTGCATCCTTTCCATAAGGAGAAGTTTCAGCCGCGCCTTCATCTGTATGCTGCGCTAATTTGAGCGACACCTGCATATTAACTGCAGGGTTCAATGTGATCTGGTTGTTTTGTATGGTGGGCGGAAGGCTCAGCTTTATGCTGCCGCCTTTTACGGCAACGCCGATAAACCGGTCGGCAGGCGCTGCGGCAGAAAGCAGCTTTGCATTTATCCAGCAGCTACCGGCTACAATGGTATAAGTTGTGGCAAGCTCCGCCGGCAAACCGCCGGGAAAAAGTATCCTTCCCTGCCGGAAAGCGGCTTTGAACAACAATACCGGCTGCGCGCCTATGTATAGCGTAATTAATTTTTCATAGCGGTAAACATCAATCCATATCTCCCGGCCTTCATTGCTTAAAAAAGGTCCGTATGTTTCGGAAGGACCCGATCCTGCCGCCCAGTCGGGCACGCTGCCGGCTATTGCAGCATTCAATACCGGTACACTGCGTACAAAAACACGTTCTCCGGAAGCTTTTTCCGGAGCGGGCGCCCGGCCCAGCACGCCTGCTGCAATGTCGTTGATATTGCTGAGCGCCGACACGGTAATATTGTCGCGACTGTACAAACTGGAATTGGCAAAAAGATGCTCTGTTCCCGTATCTTCAATTTTTTGGCCAACCAGTGAAGCCGCCACCCTTTCCCTTGCCTGCTGCAACTGCTTTTCCTGACCTTCCTGCTTTACAGTGAGATGCCCGGTAATACTTTCGAGCATAGCCGATAATTGCGCCTGCGTCATCAAAAATGATTTAATCAATGAAAAATGCGCTCAAACAAGCGGGGATCGCATGTGCAAAACCCTGCAGATTTGTCTTTACTGAAATTTTAACGGAAGTTGAATTTTAAAAAAGGAACGGAGGAGGCGGAACATAGGATCTTACTCAGGGAGGAACAGTAATATTAAAAAATAGAAATGAGTAATCAAAGCAATGTTGATAATTTATTAGGTGGTAACATATAAATCAGGATTACTGCCCGTTTTCGGGAAGGAGCCCTGATATAGCTTTTCTACTACTGTAACCTCAACTTCATTTCGCTGCTGCTTTCTCATTTAACAGGCGGGTAAAGCTTTAATTCATTACGGAATAAAATGACACAGGCTTTAATCAAATACCCCCACTATTTCTTTACCATGCCTGCAGGCGGGGCATGTTGCCTCATTTCATATTACTCCGGTACAGAAGTTATTTTATGATGGGGATGAACCGGTGAAGTTGCGGTGCAGGCAAAAGAAACATAAAAAACGGTGCCGCCGCCCTGCCGGGATTCAAACCACAATTTACCTTCGTGCGCATCCATGATCTGCCTGCATATAGCAAGACCCAATCCATAGGAAGGCTCCCCTGAAGTACCCAATCTTTTGGAATCGGCTGTCATTTTGAATATTTTTTCTTTCAGGTTTCCCGGGATGCCGATGCCCCGGTCTTTTACGGCTACGGTAACCCGGTTATCCTTCAAACTGAAATCAATATCAATAACACTTTCTTCCGGCCCGAATTTTAAAGCATTTCCAATAAGGTTACTAAAAACACGCCATAGCTTTTCACGGTCGGCATGTACCGTACACGGAAGGGTTTGCAATTTTATGGACTGATTTTTCTCCGCTGCTTTTGGAGCGAGCATCTCTGCACAGTAAGCAACCAGCACCGCCAGGTCAACAGGCACTTTATTAACGTTGTTGCGCTGCTGGCTGGTATGCAAAAGTTCTTCTATGAGCTGAACGGCATGATGGCCTGCCTTGCTGATCATTTCGAGCATTTTGCGCTGACCGGGCAAATAATTATCCTCTTTCAGCAAAAAGTCGCTCATGCCTGCTATTCCGCCTACAGGATTGCGAAGATCATGGGCCACCACCTTCATCATCCTGCTGTTTTCCGCATGGCTGTTCTCCAATGCAGAAAATGCCTTTGCCAGATGAGCATGCTTGCCGGACACTTTTTTATTGAGCCCTGCAAGCACTGCGATATGTTTCTTCGACTGGCGATAATTTCGCCAGATGAGGAGCATCACCAGCACAGCCATAGCGGCGCCCATTGCCGTAACAATAAGGTAGATGGTTTTAAGATCATCCTCTTTTTGCAAAGCATCCAGCTCGTATTCGTTCCTTAGATAGTTCAATTCTTTATTAATATCGGGAGAGAGCACTCCTCTTTCCGCTATTTCTATAGAATCGCTGATCTTCATATAGCGGGTAAGATAGCGGTTTGCTTTACGAAAATCATTGTTTTCTCCGGCTATCCGCGACTGCATCAGGTTCCATTTTCCCGTTAATTCCGGGCTGGGAAAACTGTCCAATCCCCTTTCCAGGGCAAACAATACAGGTTCTGCCTCGTGCACTCTTTTTTGGCGGATATACAGGTCGGCCAGCTTGGCAAGCGACCAGGGCACATCTTCAACTGCACGACGGGGGAGGCTATTGATGCGAATGCTCTCTTTGAGCAATCTTTCGGCTAAGGAATCATTGCCCGTTTCCATTGCATCCTTTGCAAGATTGCCATAAATGACTGCGGTGGCAGATTCGATAAGCGCGGTATCAAGCACCTTTTGGTTCTGAGCGTTGTAGCGGAATGCCTTGTGTGCATTATACCGGATATAGCTCAGTGCGCTGTCGAAATAATAAATAGCGCTGTCGTGCATATTCAGCCTGCTGTAGCATATCCCGATATTATCCAGATCTGCCTGCTGGTTGGCAAAAAGTGTGTGCTCTTTATTGGGATCACCGTTATGGTCACAGTCTGACCTTTGCACATACGCTTCTTTAAAGAACCGGGCTGCCTCAGCATAGCGTTTCCGCTTATAGGCAATTTTACCAAGGCTGGTCGTGGAATTGGTGCGCTGACACAGATTGCCCGTTTTTAAAATGGCTTCCCGCGCCAGGAAGTAAAAGCCAAAGGCTTCATCGTAACGCTCAAGCGCATGCAGGTCATCGGCTTTATATGATAGCGCCGTGGCGTACCAGTGCATATATCCCTTATTACGCCTGAGCTGCTTAACGATCATAAGCATGCTGTCTGAATACATTAAAGCCCTGGCATAATCCCTCTTGTGCGTATAGTAATACCCCCTTTTGCAGCCATATGCTTCATACAATCTCTGCGGATAAGGCAGATAGGCGTATACCGAGTCTATAGCCCGGAAATAATGAGCACTATCGTCAATATACTGCTGGATCTTCCTGAAGCTAAAATTCTCGTACGACTGATCCGCATCTTTTTGCCGGTAATTGCGACAGCTCATAAAAAAAAGCATGAAGGCCGTTAATATGAGCAGAATGGGAATCAAAATTTTTTTTTCGCGCTTCATGGAGATCGTTTTACCACTGCATGTAAAGTTTTGCATTACACTTATAAACGTGTTTAAGTCCCGTTGCGTATGCAGTGTTTATGTTAGAGATTAAATGCAGACGGATATACTATTAAAAAAACCACATCTTCGCAGTATAATCATCTGCCAAAATGAAATATATTTTTATTTTACTCATCCAGCATACGCTTTGTTCAGGCATATTGTTTGCACAGCAAAAAGAAAGGATCATCAATAAAGAAGATCTTTCCTTCCTGGAAAGCCTTACAAAAGCAGTATTGGACAGCTCACGCATCTACCCGCAACAAAGTATACCGGAGTTTGGCGCCAATCAAACCGGCGGGGTCCTGATCCGCCCGGGTGGCAGAACTACTTACCCCGCATTCTGGATCAGGGACTATGCCATGTCGCTTGAAACAGGCTTTGTAAAAAAAGAAGAACAAAAGCACATGCTGCTGCTAACTGCCTCAACACAATGCGATCAAACCTGGATCACCAAAGAGGGAAGCATGGTGCCTCTGGGGGCTATTGCCGATCATATCCGCATTGATAACAGCCTGCCCATATACTTTCCCGGGACTTACGATACGGAAGCGCAGGGCGTGAAGGAATTTGGGATGTTCCCGCCTTATTGCGACCAGTTTTTCTTTATACGTATGGCCAATCATTATATTAAAACGACAGCCGACAGGGAAATACTATTCAAAGAAATAAACGGGAAACCACTCATTGACCGGCTGGAGATCGCTTTTGGAGTGCCGCCTTCGCGCAAAGACAATCATATCGTTTATACCAATGAGGCTTTCCGGGGCGTTGATTTCGGGTTCCGGGATGTGATTGAAATTACCGGTAACCTGTGCTATGCGTCTATATTAAAATATATTGCGGCAAATGATCTCTATGACATCTTTGCTTCTATAGAAAATAAAGACAAAGCAGACTATTATAAACACATTGCCCGGTCCATAAAAACAGCGCTGCCGGCAATTTTCTTAAATAAAGACGGCATGCTGCTGGCCTCAACGGGCAAAAGCAACCAGCCTGATGTATGGGCAACATCCCTTGCTATCTATTTAGACATTCTTAATGGAGAAGATGCTTTAAATGCGTGCAGGCATCTTGCAGATGCTTATGGTAGCGGTTCTTTGGCCTATAAGGGCAATATCAGGCATATCATAACAACAGAAGATCACAATGCCGAAACCGCCTGGCAAAAATCCCTGGTCCCCAAAAATCAATACCAGAACGGGGCCTACTGGGGAACACCCACCGGATGGGTAGCTTCTGCCATTGCCAAAGTAAACAGCGCTTACGCCCAACAGTTAATAAAGGAATATATTACACACTTAAGAGAAACAGATTACCGCAAAGGCGCTTCTTTTGGAGGACCTTTTGAATGTATCACAGCTTCCGGCACGCAGGGACCGGTTTACCTTACTACGGTTGCATGTCCTTATATTGTTTTGAAAGCTATGGAAAGGGGAGAATGAAATTTTTGTTTGCTGACTTTACTGAAAGGAAGGCAAAACAAAGAGCCGTTATACATAAGAAGATTTTGTTCGACCCTTTCGGGGTCGCAATACTTTTTATCCTGCAGTTATAAACGTTTAGACCCTTTCAGGGTCAATACAAGTGCTTGCGCGTAAAAGCGGTCGGCACCCGCCGCAGAAGGGTCAGACCGCTATTGGAAATAAATATGCTATTTCCTATCCTGAAAGGATACAAGGTTTATAACAGGAAGAGAAAAGCTTAAAGCGACTCCAAAGGAGTCGAAGTTCCAAAACGAAGAAGAAGGGTATGCCGAAGTACCGGAAAACACGACAGAACAAACACATCTGATAAAGCAAGGCT
>NZ_DAOMOZ010000166.1:0-4159 GCF_035444585.1 Agriterribacter sp. | reverse complement strand
AGAAAAGCTTAAAGCGACTCCAAAGGAGTCGAAGTTCCAAAACGGAGAAGAAGGATATGCCGAAGTACCGGAAAACACGACAGAACAAACACATCTGATAAAGCAAGGCTTTACTGCCCTGGTATGTGTCCTCACGTACCGGTTCCTTTCCATTCTTAAATTATATCCGGGATATTATTCAAAAATCCAAAATCATCAATGCCCGTTTCGTAATATTTCGCTGATGAATAATAGTATTTAGCAGGATCATCCGTTAATTGCCAGTGTTCTGCCAATGGATTGGATTATCGTGTATGTATTGTAGTTTTTGTATGGCGGTTTTCTTTTGTATGAGCTCAAACGCTAACAGATCCCGCTGCCAGAATTCATAATTTTTGTCAGTCGCCTTTACTGAAAGGAAGGCAAAACAAAGAGCCGTTATACATAAAGAAGATTTTGTTCGACCCTTTCGGGGTCGCAATACTTTTTATCGTGCAGTTATAAACGTTTAGACCCTTTCAGGGTCAATACAAGCGCTTGCGCGTAAAAGCGGTCGGCACCCGCCGCAGAAGGGTCAGACCGCTATTGGAAATAAATATGCTATTTCCTATCCTGAAAGGATACAAGGTTCATAAAAAAATAGAAAAGCTTAAAGCGACTCCAAAGGAGTCGAAGTTCCAAAACGGAGAAGAAGGGTATGCCGAAGTACCGGAAAACACGACAGAACAAACACATCTGGTAAAGCAAGGCTTTACAAAAATGTGCAGCCCATGGCTCTTTAGATGCGTTTGCCCCGGGAAGCGCGAACCGGTGACAGGGAATACCCCGGGTGCCTGCCTCGTACCAGCCTACAATTTATAATACTGCTCCCACCCTTTTCGCGGAGGCGCTCCTGTTAGGAAGGCATCTGCAAAACGGTTGTTGGTGATGCGTTTTGTTTCCCGGTCAAAAACTATTTTTGTATTGAGCCGCTGTGCCATTACGCCCAGGCAAAACACCTGGCTTAAAGGACCGGCGATCTCAAACGGTGAGCGGGTTTTTTCCGCTCCGCTGCAGGCACGCAAAAAGTTGACAAAATGGTTGGAAGGGCTTTCAGGTACTTCAGGCAGCTTCGATGCCATAGCCTTTGCTTTTTCTTCGGGAATAATGGACAGGGTGCTGCCGTGTGAGCCGCCTTTGAAGGTCAGTTCCCTGCTGTAAATGATTTTGCCGGGATTAAGCCTGGCGGGCTGGATCTTCCCGTCGCTCGGAGGAGGGATATTGGGATCCAGCTCCGACACGCCATATCCTTCGGGCACCGGGGGTATATTATTCACGCCGTCGTACCAGGTAATATCCACTGCCGGCATGTTTTTGCGTTTCGGGAATTTAAACAGGAGCGTGGTAGACATAGGAAAAAAGTAATCATTATGCCCTTCCGCTTTGAGTGCGCTGATCTCATTCGGCAGTCCGAGTTCTAAGAACTGGTGGGCTGTGTCTAAAATATGTGCTCCCCAGTCGCCCAGCGCGCCCATACCGAAATCGTACCAGCAGCGCCATTGCCCCAGGTGATAATCATGATTATAATCATGGTATTGTGCGGTAGCCAGCCAATTGTCCCAGTCCAGTGTAGCGGGAACCGGTTCTGCGGCCGGAAATTTTTTAATATGCGGATCCCATCCATGCCAGCGGCGTGCAGCATTCATATGCGCCGTTATGGCGGTAACGTCTTTTATAATGCCGGCATCCTTCCATGCTTTGAACTGGAAATAATTGGCTTCCGAATGTCCCTGGTTACCCATCTGCGTTACCACTTTATTGTATTTTTTTGCGGCCGCCATCATCAGCTCTATTTCATAAAAAGTACGGGCCATGGGTTTTTCAACATATACATGCTTGCCCAGCCCCATAGCCATCATGGTGATGGGGAAATGCGAGAAGTCGGGCACGCCAACAGAAACCGCCTCAATCTCATTGCCTGCCTTATCCAGCATTTCACGGAAATCCTGAAATCTTTTGGCATCGGGAAATCGCTCCATATTCTCCCGGGTATGAGGTGCACCCATATCTATATCGCAAAGTGCTACGATATTGGCCAGCCCGGTACCATGCAATGCATTTAGAATGGCACCGCCGCGATTGCCAATACCAATGCAGGCAAGGTTAACTTTCTTATTTGCACCAATGATCCTGCTGTAACTTTTTGCACTGGTTTGCAACCCGCCCATTGCAACACCTGCCGAAGCCAATGCTGCTGACCTTAGAAATTTCCTGCGTGATGACATTGCTATTTGTATTTTATGATTTATGGTTTGTGGTTGTACAAAAGATGTATTTGATCCTCAATATACGAAGCATCTGTTTACTTATTAACAAATCATGGCCGGTGACTGACTGCGGCAAGCTCAAATATATTACATTCCATAAGCTGAAAACGCTTTGATTTGCGGCTGATCAAACGATTCGGTTATACTTAACCGTACTTTATTTGTAATTATACTATCTATGGTTTGGATACGCTTATGCCCAACCGAGCTGCCTTCCGCTACCTTTACCCATTGATTATCTTTCCAGGCCTCAATAATATACTTTCTGATGCGTTCCCCTTTTGTAATGTCTTCTGATATAATAACATGATTAACAGGAATTGGTGCATTGCCAAGCGATAATTCAAGCATTTCCCCATTTCCTTCTGCGGAAGCAAGCGGCTCCGAAAAGCGTTTTTTAATTTCGTTGCCAAACGCTGTTAACCGTTGCATATCTTCTTCCGGTACCAGCCCGCTCGTATCTACCACAATACCGATCAGCATGTTTGAATTACGCCCCACACTGGTAGTATAGTTTTTCACCAACTGATCAACCGATAATATTTCCTGCCCGTCGGCTTTCCAGAACCAGCCGCCCTGCCAGCCTGTACGCAAGGGAAAATCGGCTTCACCCGGGCACCATATGGTTCCTTCAGGGTTGCCCTGCATGCCATCGCTTTTAACGGTTCCGGTGGCTGAAGTTGTGGTATCGGTTCTGCTCCAGTTGGGATAAGGCGCCAACCCTTCTTCATTACCGATCCAGCGAATGAGATTATTGGCATCTGCGGGGCCCTGGAAAACAACGGCATCGGGTTGCAGTTGCTTTAATAAAGGAGCCAGGTCAGGCCCGCCATCTTTCACAGGCAATACCCCGCCATCGAACCATATTTCAAATAATTTTCCATAATTGCTCCACAATTCGGTGAGTTGCTGCACCACCACATTATTATACGTTTGCTGATCCATCGGGCTTCCGGGTTGCACTAAACCAGGATTGTCAACATAGCAATACCCGTTAGCAGCCGCGCTGGCATAAATGCCGGGTCTTATATCATACTTTTCACACGACTTTATAAAATCGGCAACAATATCTCCCTTACCATCTCTCCATGGGCTATGCTTAACACTGT
Organism: Agriterribacter sp.; assembly: GCF_035444585.1. Lineage (GTDB taxonomy): Bacteria > Bacteroidota > Bacteroidia > Chitinophagales > Chitinophagaceae > Agriterribacter. Next base: position 765 of record NZ_DAOMOZ010000166.1, on the reverse strand, counting down.
ATTCATGAGCCGCTGTTGGCCACAAACTAAAACCGGAGCAATGTTTTGCAACCAGTACTGCATATTTGGCACCTGCTGCTTTAGCGGCCCGTAGCCACTGATCGGTATCCAATTTAGAAGGATTGAAAACAGAAGCCGGTGGATGTGTGCCCCAGTTACGCCAATTATAATCAGGCACATAATTCACTACATCAAAGTGAAACATAGCGCCAATCTCCGCATCTGCCCATTGCACATGCGGTTCTGAAGGCAATACAGTATGTGCCCGATCATTTTTTTGTGTGCAGGCGACTATAGCCGGTAAGAGGAAAAGAAAAAAGGATTTCGTTTTATTCATCATTGTTATTTTTTAATTCAAATGCTATTAAAGTGTAAACACAAACCATTTTTGGCTTTTGGCAGGTATGGTTACCTGTAAGTTCAGCTTATTGCCGTTTAAGGTTATTTTTTTCGCTGCCCCGTCGTTTTCACTCATGGTTGCCCGGTCTTTTAAACCGGTATAATACAGGTCTGCCTCAATATTCCTGGTTATGGTTTCATTCAGGGGATTGTATACCATTAGCAGCCCTTTTTCCCTACCATGCGGATCGGCATGTAATATGGCATCATAATCCCTCCCATCGGGCCTGCGCAGGTGAATGATATCGGCATCCAGTATTTTCCTGTGCTTCTTGTAAAAGTCAACCCATTTTTTCACCAGTGCTTTCGTTTCAGGCGCATCGTATAATTGCGGGCCACGGTAACAGGCCTGCACACCCGCTCCGA
>NZ_DAOMOZ010000165.1:0-11032 GCF_035444585.1 Agriterribacter sp. | reverse complement strand
CTGGAACATCTTTATAAACAAACCATATAATGAGACAACAAATAGCAGCAGCCAACTGGAAAATGAACTTGACAATTGATCAGGCAGAAAACTTACTGGATGAGATCTTAAAAGTGCCGCACGATCTGCAGGCGCATCAAAAAGTAGTTTTTGCCGTTCCTTTTCCTTACCTGGTGCCGGCTCAAGATAAAGTATCGGACAAACGGAATTTTTTTACAGCCGCGCAAAACTGTTATACGCAGAGCCGCGGCGCTTTTACCGGTGAAACATCGGCAGAAATGCTGCAATCCATTGGTGTGGGATATGTGGTGCTGGGCCACTCCGAAAGGCGCGAATATTTTGCAGAATCCAATGCCATGCTCGAAGAAAAAGTGGCCATGGCATTAACTTACGGCTTAACGCCTATCTTCTGTTGCGGGGAGCCTTTACAGATAAGGGAATCGGGCACCCAAAACGGGTATGTAGAAAAACAATTGAAGGAAAGCCTTTTTAACCTGCATGAAGAGCAAATCCAAAAAGTGGTGATCGCCTACGAACCCATATGGGCAATAGGTACCGGCAAAACAGCCACTGCAGCACAAGCGCAGGAAATGCACGCGCATCTGCGCAAAGTACTTGCGGCGCAGTACGGCGATGTTGTTGCAAAAGAGACCCCGACCTTATACGGCGGCAGCGTAAAAGGCAGCAATGCAAAAGAGATCTTTGCCCAGCCCGATGTAGACGGCGGACTGGTAGGCGGAGCTTCACTGATCGCTGCGGATTTTACGCAGATCATTGATGCGCTGAAATAAGGCAGCTCCTAATCTACACCTAACAAATCACTGAACGCTCCTGTGAAATTTTCCATTCTGAAATAACTACAGGCAGCTCTTACCCTGTCGTTTGCCTCCGTTAAAATGTGTTTATCAGACAAGATAGAAGTGAAGATGGCTGGAAGGTCGCTTTCATTTTCATATTCCCAGTTACAGCCCGCGAACTGAGATGGCAATTGCAGCCCTTTGGGAATAATGGCAGGTTTCCCAAAATAGATCTGATCCGTTATAAAGCCGGGGGAGTGGGTTACCCCGTTTATTTCTGCTATGCCCCGCAGGCTGTTGGTATGCAAAATAACCGGGGCCCATATAATATCCGCCTGTTCGTAAAACGCTTCATATTCGTATTGCTCCAGCGGGTGTGTAAAGTAACTTAACCTAAAAGCATGCTTAACCGATAGTTGATACAATGCTTCGGTTATTTCCATCCCGTAAGGAGATCCTGCATTACCGGCAAGAACAATGTGAATGGGGGTAAATGCTGTTAGATCTTTGGCGTATGTGTTTAAAAAGCGAACAACCATTTGGTAATCCCTTCGTTTATGCTCCACCGTTCCCGGGATGACAATGGAAAAAATGCTTTGCAAAAGATCATGCTCACCAGGTGATTTATAAAAATTACCGGGAATAAAGCATACCTGCTTTCCCGGGAATTTTTTTTGAAAAACATTTACCATTGCCGGCGCCAGCACCCTGTAATGGCGAACAGTGCGGTATAATATTCGCTTTGCAGCCGTTTCGGAAATGTTGCGGATGTCTGTATATAAGCTGCTGCTATAGTCGTTAATGGAATGCAATGTTATGCTGATCTGCAGATGAAGGCACCTGCGCAAGTGCCAGGCAAACAGGAACATATTGTGTTCTAAAGTCCCTATATGCAAATGGGTATAGGATGACTCACGGAGATGTTTGAAAAAGCTCCTGATGAAAGGTCTGTTTTGTTCTTCGTTCCGGATGATCCAATTTAGCTTTAACGATAAGCGCAAAGGACTGAGTATATATTGAAGCTGCCGGCAGGAAGAAGCCGGGATAAAAATGGTAACTTCTGAAAAGTACCCTTCACTTAGTGTCAGCAGTGCAGACAGGTTTTCAATGTGTGTGGTTTCATATATAAGAAGTTTCTTTTGCAAGTTCCCGTTTTTTTAATATAAGCAGAAAAGAATAGTTTAAGTACCCTACTCAAACAGCTCCAGCCTCGTTTTAGGACGCCGGGCTTCTTCCCATTCAAAGTTTTTGAACCTTTGCCTTTCTTCCGGCACCGCATTTACGGGGTAAAATCCTCCTTTCACCTGGTACAGCCAGGTAATTTTATCCAATTCTTTTTTTACAAAGTAAAGATTGATCAGATCTGCCTGCGCATAGTTGGCGCCGGTATAAGCGCTGTCGTCATCCTGTAAATAATACAGGCTTTCGGCGCTCCCTTTTGCAAAAATATGATCAATGTCGCCATCCTTAAAAAAACCGTGGATGGTATTTCCTTTTAACTGGTTATAAAAGCTATCATTGCTTTTGCTGATGCTGAACGCATTTTCAAGTACTTCTATGTGATCGGGCTTTTTATTTTTGGTATACAGGTAAATGGTATCTCCCGTAATCTGGCTTTCTTTTGCCCAAACAACAGGATTGATGTGCAGTCGGAAAACAGAATCTCTTCCCGAAAAGAACATGCTGTCGCAAACCGCCTGCATCGAATCAGAAAATATACGTACGTGACGGAACGCCTGGAAAAAACGTACGCTGTCTATCCTGTCAATATCCCGTACCCGCATCCCTTTAACCGTATCCTTGTCTGCCGGTACTATTGTATGCATCGCCAGGCTGTCACTATCGTTCAGTGGCCGGATGTTTGCCGGCAGCGTGTCTTTTGCTTCTTCATGCAGGCTACCCGCCTGTTGAAGAGCCGTGTCTTTTGGCAACGGTGGTTTACGCCCGTTCAGTAATCCGGGCTTCTTTGCATCCGCAGCCTTTATCGGTTTTCTTAAAACTTTCGCTGCCGCATCGTTCATCACCTCCTCTTTCACTGTGGTATCGTACTGTGGAATACCGGTGATTGATGAATTAATATCTGAACTGTCGGCACGTAATTCACCGGCGTTTTTATCAATTGCTGCACTGGTATCTTTAATATATAAGGTATCTGATTTAATGCCCGAGTACAATGTGTCGCCTGTTATAAATATGGAATCATTATCCTGCTTAATGATCATGACCGGTTTTACGGTGGCAAGAACCGTTTTGCTGTCGCGGTTAAAGCGGCTCTTTTCCGACATCAGCGTTACCCCCTGTGCGGTATCAATATATACAACACGCCCTTCGGCAAAGCCTTCGCCGGTCGTTTTGTCGAAATTGATATTATCGGCAGTGATATATTGGGTGCTGTCTTCAATTACAGGACGCTTGCCGAAATTGGCAAGTCCTTTATTCATATCATAATAGCCGTCGGATGTTCGTATAACAGATTTACCATCGTTAATGGTGGTAGGAGAAACAAAAGTAGCAATTTGGGTATCCATGTTATACAAAAGCGTGTCCGTGGCCATCGTGTATTCGGGATCAACAAGACGCACATTTTCTTTGAAATAAGCATCTTTAGTGTCTGCATAATAGTAGCCTTCCTTACTGGTAAGGGTGGAAGTGGAGGTTATGATCTTACCGCCATCCAGGTAAGTGCCTGTTTTGGTATTAAGATCGTATTCGAGCGTTTCCGTTGTAAGCGTTGCCTTTCCGTCACTGAGCTTTACATTTTTTTTCAAATGCGCTATCCGCGTATTACCGTAATAAATGAGGTATTGCGAGTATACATTCACACTGTCGGCATCATTGATATGGATATTGCCAAATACTTCAATTATATTTTGCAGCTTATTCATTACAATACTGTCGCCATTAAAAAAAGTATTTTCCTGTTGAAGCATGGCATTTCCAACCAGTATCTGCAGTTCAATGCTGTCTTTTTTTTCAAATTTTAAAATATCGGAGCGGATAAGATGCACTTCTCTCGTGCTGTCTTTCGGTAAAGCGGGAGGATCGGAGGGGTTTGCAGCCGTTGGCTTTTGCTGTGCCCATGCGCAATGGGCGATCAGCAAAAAAAATACGGATAATACAATCCTCTTTCGTGTATTCATCTCCGTTTTTTGTCTTTACCTGGAACTTTGGTCAGCGAATCGGGGAGGGGCGTCATCAGCGGGTCCGATTTATCTCTTTTGCCAAATAATAATCCACCGGTATACCTGCGCGGATGTATCCTGAAATCCTGCAGCAAAACGTTAAGGCTGTTGGCAGTTGAACTAAGATTGTTATATAGTTTTTTATCATTCATCAGCAATCCCAAAGTGCCGTCATTGTTGTTTATTTTATTTAAAGTAGTGCCAAGCTCCGTTACTGCTGCATCTAATTTTGTTAAAGTCTGCTGAAGTTCCAGGCTGGCAAACTTGCCTGTGGTAGCATTGAGATTTGCAAAAATTTGTGTAATGGTATCATTGTTCTTTTTAAGGTTACCGGTAAAGGCGCTGGCATTCGATAATGTTTGAGCTAAGGCGCCGGTTTGGGTATTCAGCAAACTGTTCAGGTGAGCGGTAGATACGGCCAGGTTAGCAAAAATGGATTGAAAATTATGTTGGGTGCGGGGATCAAAAACGTTGCCGATCAGTTTTAATACGGAATCAAGCGTTTGAAGAGATGCATTTATCTTTACCATTGCAGGGTCGAGACTGCTTGTTACCTGGTCGAGCAAACCCAGGGTGGCATTGGTTGCCAGCGTATCTCCGTTCTTTATAAAAGTATCAGCATCCCCCAGATCTATATCTAATGTGGTATTACCCAATAAGCTGCCTGAAATGCGGGCAACAGAGTTTTTAGGGATATTTATGCTTTTGCTGAGATTTAAAGTAACCAGGATACCGCTCAGGTTTTTGTCTGTTTCCCTCATTTGGTATACCTTTCCCACCTGCAGTCCGTTGATCATTACAGAATTGGAAACAGACAATCCCTCTACGGTTTGAAAGATAGTATATACTTTAAAGCTTTTTTCAAATATGGGTTTCCCTTTTAAAAAGTTAAACCCGAGGATAAGCAATGTTATAGCAATCGCAGTTAAAGCACCTACCTTGGTTTCGTTAGAAATTTTCATTCCTTAATTTTTATGCCGGAAAAAGATTTACCAAAAAAGCCTTTGGTTGAACGATTGCAACCTTTCACTTATTATTCAAAATCAATAGTTTCGTAGCAAAAATAGGATATTCATACAAAGCAATGACATATCGCTTACCAAAGCTTAGCGATTCTGGTCATTCGAGGGTTTAGAACCGGTTGAGGAAAGCGATTGCTGGTCTGAGGATGCTTCCCTGTTCGACAGGTCTGCTGCGTTTCTCAAATTATCCAGTACGTTTTTAAAATTTACAACGGCCTTTACAATGGAATCGGCTGTTTCATTCTGTCCTTCTTCGCTGTTCAGGTAATCCTCCTCTTTTTTGTTGGTGATAAAGCCGGTCTCTATCAGCACGGCAGGCATATTGGTGGCCTGCAATACCCATATGCCTTTTTCGTTGCGTTGTAAAACCCCATCGCTTTTGCGACCAGATTTTTCAAATTCACCTTCAATCATGGAAGCCAGCCGCACACTGTTCTTGAAATATTTTTGCACCCACAACCTGCTGGCAATGGCACCTTCGGGTGTAGAAGGGTCGGGTATGCCCGTGAGCTCACCTTCTGATTCAAAGCGCTCGGATACGGCATCTGCCTTATGCACATCCCTGTCTGCAGCCCAAACGTATGTTCCGGTGCCGTAACGGGGATTGGGTGTGGTCCACCTTTTGTACACAGGCTGCTTTTTAGTATGCTTTTTTCTGTTGTTTCCCTTACCGGTATAATAAGTGCGGGTACGGTACCCCGTAACTTTTGAATGGCGGATAGGCGGAGCTGCATTTACATGTATACAAACAAACAGGTCGCCTTTATTCTCATTGGCAAAAGCTGCTTTCTCCCTTACGGGCTGGGTAATGTCGGTTGTACGGGTTTGGATTATTCTGGTATCAGGCAATTCCTTTTCCAGTAATGCCCCCACTTTTAAAGCAAGTTTTAACGTTATCTGGGCTTCGGTTGAATAACTGCCCCTGGCGCCCTGGTCGGCGCCACCATGTCCGGCGTCCACAATAATCGTTTTTATACGGCTTTTGGTTTGCGAAGAACAAACCAGGGAAATCAAAAAAGAAAAAAGAAAAAGGGGTACAACAATAATTTTTTTCCTCATGCCCTTGTTAAAATTTAATGGGGTTTAGTAATTCTGTTTCAATCTTCACGTTTTCTTACCCGTAATATGGCTACTTTTGTTGCCTGTGTATGTATGAAAAATAAATGTCGCAAATTTAAGCGAAATTACATATTTACCTTCACCTTACTGCTGCTTACTATTGCAATAACGTATAATGGAGGGGCAAAAAACCTTGATCCATCTGCTTTTGGCAATTATTTAACAGGCTTCGCAGATACCGTCCCCCGTGCAAAAGATACTGTTCCTCTTCCCGCTGCTGATACCCTTATTCAGGGAAACAATCCCGATTCTTTACTTTCCGATTCGGTCAGGGCTGTTAAGATAGATAGTTTTGACGTAAAAATATCCAAAGACTCCATTGATGCACCGGTTGAATATGAAGCAAAAGATTCAATGGTTTTAGACGTTGCTGCTCAAAAATTGTACCTCTACGGCGAAACGGATGTAAAATACAAGGACGTTAACCTTAAAGCGCCTGAAATCGTTTTTAACCAGCAAACCAATATGGTAAAGGCGAGGATGAAACTGGATACGGCCGGTAAAGTATTGGGGCAGGCCACGCTGGTACAGGGAGACATTACTACGGTAAGCGACAGCCTGGAATTTAACTTCAGAACACAAAAAGGGCTCACCCACAGCAGCTATTTTCAGCAAAATGAGTTGTATAACTATGCAGAGGTGGTAAAAAAAGTGGATCCTCAAACCATTTACGCTTTTAAAGGTCGTTTCACTACCTGTAATTTAGACACCCCGCATTTTGCCTTCCGGGCCAGGAAAATAAAGTACATCACCAAGAAAATGGCGGTTACCGGCCCGGTGGGCGTGGAGTTTGAAAACGTGCCTGTATTACCTGTTATATTGCCTTTTGGAATGTTTCCCATTCAGCAGGGACGTCATTCGGGTTTCCTGCCGCCGCAATTTACCGTAACAGGAGGCTTTGGGCTGGGATTGGAAGGGCTGGGGTATTATAAAGTGATCAGCGATAACTTTGACATTACTGCAAGGGCAGATATTTATTCTTACGGAAGCTGGCGGCTTAACCTAACGCCTACCTACCGCGTACGCTATAAGTATAACGGGTCACTGAATTTCAGCTACCAGAACACACACCTCGGATTTAAGGGGGACGCGGATTATGCAAAAAACAAGAGCTTCTTTTTAACCTGGAGCCATCGTATGGACAGCAAGGCAAGGCCCGGCGTAAACTTTTCGGCAAGTGTAAACGCAGGCTCAAGCTCTTATACCAAATATTTGCCAACCAATGCCATTATCAATCAAAGCAACGGTGCGGGAGGTGTGTATAGCCAACCGCAAAGTTTTGCCAACCAGCTAAGTTCTTCCATTTCTTACCAGAAATCATGGATAGGAAGGCCTTATAATCTTTCCGTTAACTTAAACCACAACCAAAACAACAACACCAGCATAGTTAATCTTAATCTTCCGGATATCAATTTCAATGTTAATACCATATACCCGTTGCAACCCCGGGAAATGGTGGGTTCCGGAAAATGGTACCATAAATTAGGCATCGGGTATACAGGCAGTGCACGCGGGCAAACCTCATTTGCTGACACTTCATTTACTTTTAAACAAATGATAGATACCTTTCAGTGGGGCGCCCAGCACAATATACCCATTTCACTGGCTTTACCGCAGGTTGGATCAATACAAATTTCTCCCGGCTTCAGCTACCAGGAAAGATGGTATTCGCAAAAGCTGTTCAGAACATGGAATGATCAAGCCAAAAAGGTTGACAGTTCCGTAAGCAAAGGCTTTTATACTGCTCGCGATATTTCCATGTCGGTATCTTTCAGCACCGCTATGTTTGGCACGCTGAATATGAAAGATAAGAATGCCAGACTACAGGCTATACGGCACGTAATGCGCCCGCAAATGAGCATAGGATATAAGCCCGATCTTTCTAAAGCCTATTACGTAAATACACAGTTTGACACCAGCGGCCGGAGAATGATGATGTCGCAGTACGCCGGCGGGGTATATGGTTCCTTCGGCTATGGCGAATCGGGAAGTATTGGATTTGGCATAGATAATTTTTTAGAGGCGAAAGTGAGGGATAAAGCCGACAGCACCAGTGAAGAAGGCGACGGGCTTAAAAAAGTAAAGCTGATTGATGGGTTTGGTATTACCGGGAGCTATAATCTTCTGGCAGATTCATTTAAGCTTTCCACATTTAACCTGTATGCACGCAGCACCCTGTTCGATAAGATCAATATTACAGCCAGTGCCAATATTGATCCTTATATGGTAGACAGTACGGGTTACAGGATAAATAAATACGTGTGGCAGGATAATAAAATTTCTCTGGGCCGCATAACCAATGGCAGTCTTTCGGTATCCACCAGCTTTAAGAGCAAGGAAAAAGATAAAGATAAAAAGCAAGAGAACGATGAGTTGCAGTACGACAATTATGATAACCTTACAGCCGACGAAATACAGCAACAAATGGATTACATTCGCAGGAATCCTTCTGAGTTTGTGGATTTCAATATTCCCTGGTCAATCAATCTTTCTTATTCACTTAGTTTCAGTAAGATACTCAGGCGCGACTATTCAGGATTTGATACCCAGTTCTCTTCCAGCGCACAATTCAACGGTGATTTCAGCTTAACCGAAAAATGGAAGATAGGAGCCAACGGCTACTTCGATTTTAAAACTTTAAAGATCCCATCCTTCTCCATGTTCATCTCGCGGGAAATGCACTGCTGGCAGATGTCCATCAACGTTACCCCTTTTGGCCCCTGGCGCTCATTCAATATTTCCATTTATCCAAAGTCGGGCATGCTGCGCGATCTGAGAATAAACCGCACACGCACTTTCAGGAATAATTAGCAGCATTGGATTTATAGTAATCGTGCATTATTTTAAATACTTTCTCTTTTAAGTTCGCTGCTGTATCACCCGGTTGTACCGGAACCGGAGCAAGGAAATCCATTCGCAGGGTAGCCGGCCACAGATAAAACGGGTTGCTGCTTCCCGGCAGTGCTTTTTTTGTATTGAACAGCAGGGCAGGTATAATGGGCTTGCCGGTATCTATGGCCAGCTTAAAAGCGCCATCATGAAAAGATTTTAAAGGCTCATTGGTTTTGTTGCGGGTTCCTTCGGGGTATATGCACATGTGCAATCCCTGTTCCAGCACAGCTTTCATCTTACCGAAACTTTCTTTGCGGCTGCGCTCATTTTTCCGGTCAACCAGTACAGAGCCTCGTGAATAGATCAACCCGAACAAAGGTATTTTGGCCAGTTCCGCTTTGGCAATGGTTTTATTCGGTCCAGGGATCTGTGGCGTGGTAACGGGTATATCCATGTAAGAATTGTGATTGCTCACTACAATATAGTTCTGCCCTTTTGCAAAATGTTCTTTGCCTTTTACAATGATCCTGCAGCCGATCATAAAAAGGAAAAATTCCATCCAGACCTTTGATATCCTGCGAAATATTTCAGTGCCGGCCGGCTCCTTTATATAATTGGTGAGCCATATGGGTATAACGGCGATGAGCAAAGTAATGCTGAATACTATAGCTCCCCAGAATGCCCATATGCGTCCTGATATATTTTTGATGGTGGTCATATTGTAGTTCGAAGTTTATGATCCGAAATACGAAGGAATACAGTAAATACCAAATAGCAAAATACAAGAACCAAATAAAAATTCAAATAATAAATTCAAATCCGAAAATGTAGCCGGTACCCAACGCAAGGGGAGTCAGACCGCATCTAAACGCAAAGCATCAAAAGACAAATCACAGGAACCAAATAAATTCCGAAGACTTAAGCTTGAAATCCGAAGGAAAGTACAACGATAAAAAAAAACTAAAAACCACAAACTTCCAAAATCCGAAGAAGGCTTTCGATCAGCTTTCAGCCATGAGCATGCACACCCTGAAACCTGTAACTTGCAACCTACCTCAAATCTTCCAGTCAACCGGATCTTTGCCCTGCTGCAGCAGCAGACTGTTGGTTTTTGAAAAATGCCTGCAGTTAAAAAAGCCTTTATCGGCAGAAAACGGAGAAGGGTGGGCGGCTTTTAATACATGATGTTTGGTTTCATCGATCAGCACCTGCTTTTCCTGGGCAAATCTGCCCCACAACAAGAAAACAATACCCGTTTTAAGCTCCGACACTTTTTGTATAACGGCATCTGTAAATACAGCCCATCCTATTTTGGAATGGCTGAACGGTTCATTTGCCCTTACCGTAAGGGCAGCGTTCAATAATAGCACACCCTGCTGAGCCCAGTGCGTAAGGTTTCCTTTGCGCAACGGCATTTGTATCCCGATATCCGATTGTATTTCCTTAAAAATATTGATAAGCGAGGGAGGGGGAGCAATACCATCCTGAACAGAAAAGCACAAACCATGTGCCTGGCCCGAGCCATGATAAGGGTCCTGTCCCAGCAATACCACTTTCACGTTATCAAACGGGGTTTGTTCAAATGCATTAAAGATCAGCGGGCCCGGCGGGTATATAATTTTACCGGCCATTTTTTCTGTTTTCAAAAAATGAACGATCTGCTCAAAATAAGGCTTTGTAAATTCATCTTTCAGTACCGCTTTCCAGCTTGGCTCAATTTTTACATCCATGATCTTGTAATTCAGTTTGGGTGCAAACTAAAAAAAATTATCTTTGCGAACCTAAAAAGGTCCGGTAGCTCAGCTGGATAGAGCATCAGCCTTCTAAGCTGAGGGTCATTGGTTCGAATCCAATCCGGATCACATTAGGGGCTGTCTCAAAAGGGCAGCCTCTTTTTTTGTGGGGAAAACAAAATGAGGGGGTAGGTTTTCCACACAAGAGCTGTATAAATAAATTGGATGTAATTCAATACAGTAAAGGGTTTTGCTTATATTTGGAATATAAATTACAGCTATGGCAAACCCTGTATTTAAAGATTATTCCCCCACCCAGGCCTTGCTTATTCCCCCTTCATTTGATG
>NZ_DAOMOZ010000164.1:6806-11080 GCF_035444585.1 Agriterribacter sp. | reverse complement strand
ACCAAAGCTGTGCGTACTGCCGCCTGGCGCCAGCTTGCGGAGGAAGATAACTTTATTTCCCGCTTCTTTATTGGTGATGTGATAATTTTTTACCCTCGGTAATTTATTTTCCAGTTCATTCAGTTCATGATAGTGAGTGGCAAATAATGTTTTGGGTGCAAAGGGCGAATGATGTAAAAATTCAGCAATGCTCCATGCAATGGAAATGCCATCGTAAGTAGATGTGCCCCTTCCTATTTCATCAAGCAGTATAAGACTGGCAGATGAAATATTATTGATAATGCTGGCAGTTTCATTCATCTCCACCATAAAGGTAGATTCGCCCGCACTTAAATTGTCTGATGCACCTACCCTTGTAAATATTTTATCTGTTATGGGTATGTGTGCTGTAGCTGCAGGTACAAAACTTCCGGTATGCGCCATTAGGGTAATAAGCGCGGTTTGCCGCAGCAGCGCACTCTTACCGCTCATATTAGGTCCGGTGAGTATAATGATTTGCTGATCTTCCGGATCAAGCACAATGTCGTTGGCTATGTATTGTTCACCGGCCGGCAGATTGCGTTCTATTACCGGGTGCCGGCTTTCTTTCAGTTCAAGCCGACGACCTTCATGTAACTGCGGCTTTTTATATTTATATTGTAAGGCATTATTGGCAAAGCATATCAAACAATCTAATATAGCCAGTATGCTGCCGTTTACCTGCATAGGCGCAATATAGTCCTGGAGTTCTAATAATAATTTATCATACAGTTCCAGCTCTATCTGAAATATCTTATCCTCGGCGCCTGTAATTTTTTCTTCGTAATGTTTTAGTTCAGGCGTAATGTAACGTTCGGCGTTAGTAAGTGTTTGTTTGCGGATCCAGTTTTCCGGCACTTTGTTTTTATGGGAATTGGTTACTTCTAAGTAATAGCCAAACACGTTATTAAAGCCCACTTTAAGAGAGGAGATACCGGTAGACAGCGTTTCTTTCTGTTGTAATTCCAGTAAGTATTCTTTTCCGCCGGTGGCAATACCGCGCAACTCATCCAGTTCCCCGTGTACGCCTTTATTAATAATATTTCCTTTGTTGGCCTGTGCAGGAGGATTATCAATGATCTCCCTGTTGATTTTTTCCGCAATATAATGACAAGGGTTAAGGGCATCAGCCAGTCGTTTCAGGTAATCATTGCTGCTGTTGATGCAGGTGTTTTTTATTTGCTCAATATTTGTTTGATTTCCCTGGGGTTGATTTTCCTTAAAGAGATTTTACTCACTAACCGTTCCACATCTCCGCATTGTTTAATATGCTGGGCAACACTATTTCTGCTATCGGTTTCTTTAATAAAATGTTCTACCAGCTTCAGCCGCTCATTAATACGGCTCATATCTTTCAGGGGCAGCACAATCCATCGTTTCATTAAACGGGCGCCCATAGGCGAAACCGTATTGTCCATTACTTTTTGTAAAGTCTGGCTGCTGTCGGAACTGCTGCCCAGTAATTCAAGATTGCGGATGGTAAAACGGTCCATCCACAAATGATCGTCCTTATCAATGCGTTGCACCGAAGTAATATGCTGGAGGTTGGGATGTTCGGTATCTTTAAGATAATGCAATACGGCGCCAGCCGCCACAATGCCCGCATGCATATCTTCAATACCGTAGCCTTTAAGAGAATGCGTTCCAAAATGTTTCAGTAAACATTCTGTTGCATATGCCCTGTCAAACAACCAGCTTTCGAGGGTATAGGTGTAAAACTTTGCTCCAAAGATTTCTTTGAACTGTTTCTGAAAGCTCCGTTGAAAAACCACTTCCGCGGGCCTGAGGCTTTGCAGCAGTTTGTCGGCATATTCGGCATTGCCTTCCGCTACAAAAAACTCACCTGTAGAAATATCAAGAAAAGAAGTGCCGATTATATTTTCACCGAAGTAAACGCCGGCCAAAAAATTATTGCTGTTGTGCTCCAGCAGCTTGTCATTGGTAGCTACACCAGGGGTGACCATTTCCGTTACGCCGCGCTTCACTATGCCTTTGGCCTGTTTGGGGTCTTCCAACTGGTCGCATATGGCTACCCGGTAACCCGCTTTTACCAGTTTGTGCAAATAGGTATCCAGCGCATGATGCGGAAAACCCGCCAGCTCGGATGAGGTTGCAGCGCCATTGTTTCTTTTGGTTAAAGTAATGCCCAGTACCCGCGAGGTGATAATGGCATCTTCGCCAAAGGTTTCATAAAAATCGCCTACACGGAACAATAGGATGGCATCGGGGTATTTTTGTTTGATAGCCCGGTGTTGTTGCATTAAAGGTGTATCGGAACTTGCTTTTGCCATACAGGAGGGGCAAAAATAAGGAACTGCGTGGAATCCAGAGCCCGAATGTTCAATTCCTGAATTTGAATTTCAAATGTCAAATTTTCAATCCCCCGTTATCTTTGTGCCATGCGAAAACTAAGCATGGATGAACTGAACCGTAAAACAGTAGAAGAGTTTAAACAATCCGGTAAAAACCCTGTAGCAGTGGTGCTGGACAATGTGCGCAGCATGCACAATGTGGGGAGCGTATTTCGTACCGCCGACGCTTTTTTGATAGAATCCATTTGCCTTTGCGGGTATACGCCCCGGCCGCCACACAGGGATATTCATAAAACGGCATTGGGTGCAACGGAAACCGTTCATTGGGCATATTATTCTTCTACGATAGAGGCAGTATATGCATTAAAAAAGCAGGGATATGCCATTTGGGCTGTAGAACAGGCGGAAGGGAGTATAGAACTGGGTAAGCTCAATCGGGCAATGTTTGCGGGAAGCCGAATGATACAAAAAGTGGCGGTGATATTCGGTAATGAAGTGGGTGGAGTAGATGCAGAAGTATTAAAGCTTTGCGATGGCTGTATCGAAATACCTCAATCGGGTACAAAGCATTCTTTAAATATATCCGTGGCAGCAGGGATCGTATTGTGGGAACTGGTAAAGCTGGTGAACAGAGCTGTAAAAAAGGTATAAGCCTTTACTTTTAGTTCCATATTTATACCCTGTGCCCGGTAATTCCATTTACTGTTCATAACTTTGCAGTATGGCCCAGGTGAAGAGCTACCTTTCGCTGATCAAATTTTCTCATACCATTTTTGCAATGCCTTTTGCAATGATCGGCTTTTTTCTGGCGGTGCTTCAAACAGATTTTATTGTAAGGGACAACAGCATATCACCTTTCCCGGGATGGCGTGCTTCCGGTAGTTTGATTCACATATCCCCTGGATTGTTGTGGATCAGATTACTGCTTGTTCTGGCTTGCATGATCACCGCCCGGAGCGCTGCTATGGCTTTTAACCGGTATTTAGACCGGAGCTTTGATGCGAAGAACCCACGCACAGCAATAAGAGAGATCCCTGCAGGCATCATCAAGTCCAATCATGCTTTGTTGTTTACGGTATTATCGTGTGTGCTGTTTATGGTGAGCTGTTTTTTTATCAACAGGCTTTGTTTCTTTTTAGCGCCCGTAGCATTATTTGTGGTATTGGGCTATAGTTATACCAAGCGGTTTACTCCTCTATGTCACATTGTGTTGGGATTGGGATTGAGCCTGGCGCCAATCGGGGCTTACCTGGCAGTAACAGGACGATTCGACTGGCTGCCGGTTTTATTTTCTTTTACTGTTCTTTTTTGGGTGAGCGGTTTTGATATCATTTATGCTTTGCAGGATGAGGAATTTGATAAGTCGCAAAATCTTTATTCCATTCCCGTGGCTGTGGGTAAAAGAAATGCATTGCGGGTATCTGAAGTTATGCATGCCTTATCCGCTTTGCTCGTTGTTGCAGCGGGTATATACGGCGGTTTTGGTGTATGGTACTGGATGGGTGTATGTATTTTCGTGGGAATGCTTATTTACCAGCATTCCATCGTTAAGCCCGATGACCTGCGGAAGGTTAATGTGGCGTTTATGACAGCCAACGGTATAGCCAGCGCGGTATTTTCCGTTTTTGTGATCGGGGATATTTTTTTAAGATAATGTGCCGGGTATTTATCGGGTATTAAATCCTTCACCGTTATCAGATAAACGTTTTTTGTTTTTGATTGCACATAAAATAACCGATGTTTATCCCTGGGTTTTACTTTTCCTGGCAAATGTTGCGCCCTTATTATTTGGATTGGAGCTGGCGAAGTAAAATGATCAGTGTTTTTGGAGTTTTCAATCAGAAAGAACAGACACATAAACACAATAGAATAAAACCAGCCATGTGTACCTATGTATCTATGTGGTAAGGGAAGCCAAATACACCGACACCATAAAAACGTATG
>NZ_DAOMOZ010000164.1:0-6706 GCF_035444585.1 Agriterribacter sp. | reverse complement strand
AACTCAATAAAATAAAACGAACTATGTGTGCCTATGTGCCTATGATCCTATGTGGCAATAAGAACCGCGCATACCGACACCATAAAAAGGTATGAACTCAATAAAATAAAACGAACTATGTGTGCCTATGTGCCTATGATCCTATGTGGTAATAAGAACCACGCATACCGACACCATAAAAACGTATGAACTCAATAAAATAAAACAAACCGTGTGTACCTATGTGCCTATGATTGGTAGCCTGCGGTAAGAAGAAATAGCTTATAGGTTTATCTTTGTATCATGCCACGCATCCTCGCTATTGATTATGGGCTAAAACGAACCGGCATTGCCGTTACCGATCCTTTGCAGATCATTGCTGCTGGTTTGGCCACTATAGAATCTCACACGCTCATTGATTTCTTAAAAAAATATTTTGAACAGGAACAGGTGGAAAAAATAATTATAGGAGAACCCAAAAATCTTGACGACTCCGATACGCATGCTACAGTACTGGTGCAAAAAGCAATTAAAAAAATAAAAAAAGCTTTCCCCGGTATGCCTGTTGAAAAAACAGATGAACGTTATACATCAAAAATGGCGGTACAGGCTATGATAGACATGGGGATGAAAAAGAAACAACGCCGCAATAAAGCACTGGTTGATGAAATTGCAGCAGCCATCATTTTGCAGGAATATTTACACCATAACCAGGGCTAACTGCATTATTCCTGTTCATGGATCGTTCCTGTAAAAAAATCGGCGGGCACACCTTTTACTCCCGGTTTCACCGAAAACAACCCGCCGCTTAAGGGGCAGGCTGCCAGTTGCGCTTCCGTTAATTCTCCGCGGGCAGTAGTAATATACAAAGTGTCTAAATTTTCCCCTCCAAAAGCGCATGAAGAAACATTTGGCGCCGGCACCTCAATTTTTTGTAATAGTTCACCGGTCTGCGGGTCAAACCTGCCCACCGCGCCGGCACCCCAGAGCGCTGCCCATATCTTACCTTCCGCATCCAACGCAATGCCATCTGGCGAACCACACCCCTCCGGCACGGTTACTGCTATTCTCCGGTTGGTGATGGCTCCGTCTGCATCATTATAATCAAAGGCGTCTATCCTTCGCAGGTGGCTGTCAACATAATACATTGTTTTTTTATCTTTCGTCCAGGCAATGCCGTTGGAAACGGTAACGCCATCCAGCATCTTATGCACTGTTTTATCTGTGTCCATGCGGTATAGCGCAGCTACTCCCTCTGTAAACTGAAGGTGCATGCTGCCCACCCAAAACCTTCCTGAAGGGTCGCACTTGCCATCATTAAAGCGAATATTATTATGGATAAGGGGATTGACAATGAACCGTAACCTGCCGGTTTTAGTATCAATGAAATGAATGCCGTTTTGCAGGGCAACCAAAGAGCCGCCGCTTTTTACGGGAACCACAGTGCCCACTCGTTCTTCTACCAGAAACGATTGATTTTCTTTGGTAGCAGGGTCGTATATATGAAGCGTTCTGCCTTCAATATTTACCCAATACAATTTATTTTCTGTGGGATGCCATAAAGCGCCTTCGCCGAGCTGTGCTTTGGCATCTATTTCAAGTGTTGTATTTTTTAAATGTGGATAATGCATGTCAAAAGAGATAAAACAATTACAAAAGAGCGGTAATGGTGTAACTTATACCGATGATCCGGTAAAAATAAGGAAGAACCGGATGTTTGTTATATTAGTTAAATATGCCAACTATCACCCGCTAACTACGGTTTAGTGTTAATTCTTTATTTTCGCAACGGTTTAAGAAATGATGGATCAGGTATACGATAGTTTAAAAATAAAAAATATACGGATGAAACCTACATTGGTAATTATGGCAGCAGGAATGGCCTCGCGATATGGCAGTTTAAAGCAAATACAGCGGTTTGGCCCCTCCGGCGAAACAATCATGGATTATTCCATTTATGATGCTTATCGCGCCGGCTTTGGCAAAGTGGTATTTATTATCCGGGAACAATTTTCCGATGATTTTAGGGCCATTTTTGAGTCCAGACTAAAAGGAAAAATTGCTGTTGATTATGTATACCAGAACATGCAATCATTTGCAGAAGGATACGACATACCGGCAGACAGAACGAAGCCCTGGGGAACAGCACACGCGGTTTTGTGTGCGTCCGCTGCGGTACATGAGCCCTTCATTGTTATTAATGCGGATGACTTTTACGGGCGCGATGCCTTTGAAAAAGCACATCAGTTTTTAATGAAAGAGGCCAATGATCACACTTTTGGTTTGATAGGATACGAATTGATCAAAACGCTTTCTGATAACGGCTCTGTCAGCAGGGGTGTATGCAGGGCAGATGCATCGGGAAACCTGATAGAAATTGCGGAACGCACCAAAATATACCGCGATGGGTCTGATATTGTATATGAGGAAGATGGTATTAAAACAAAAGTCCCTTCCGACTCAAAAGTTTCTATGAATTTCTGGTGCTTTACCCCTTATGTGTTCAGCATTTGCAAAGACATGTTTAGTATTTTCTTACAAAAAAATATCAATCAGCCCAAAGCCGAGATATATGTGGTGGATGTAGGCGCCGAGTTTATTAAAATACCCGGCAATGCGCTGAAAGTCATCCCTACCCGCTCCAAATGGTTCGGAGTAACGTATAAAGAAGATGCTCCGGGTGTAGAAAGCAATATTAAAACATTGGTTGCCAACGGAGAATATCCCCAAAGCTTATGGGAAAATGTTTAACAAATTCCGGTGTGATTAAGCTTTATATTGCAGTACCCAAAGGAAGAAGATCATAAAAATGGCATTATTTTAGGTCTGTTGTTGTTTTATTTGCGCGTGACTTAATTTTTTACCCGACTTGTGCGTTATTATACCGTACCTATAAAAAAATGCTGGTGAAACAAACATTTATTTTGGCATTATTGCTTTGTACAACTACCTTATATTCCCAGGGAATACTGAAAAATGTAAGTATCGAAGCCTTTGGAGGCTTTGCCAACTACCAGGGCGAATTACAGGAGAATACCTATACTTTTTCACAGGCGAAACCTGCCGGCGCATTAGGAGCAGCTTATTCCTTTACTGATAAAATTTCCCTGAGAGGTCTTATTACCTATGGGAATATCCAGGGCGCAGACAGGTATAGCAGTAATTTGCAGCGTCGCCAGCGTAACCTGAGCTTTTATTCTAAAATATATGACGCCAGCCTTACCGGTGTATATGAATTTTTTGATATCATGGAGAAAAGGTATACACCCTATTTGTTTGCAGGCGTTTCAGTGTTCAATATGGGGCCATATACTTATGATTCGTTGGGCAAAAAAATCGGTTTAGGTATTTTAAGTACAGAGGGGCAGGAATTACCCGAATATCCCGACAGGAAAAGATACAATTATCAGAATATCTCAATTCCCTTTGGCGGGGGCATACGTTTTGCCGTTACCCGCAATGTTTCATTAGGGTGGGAATTCAGGTTCAATAAAACCTTTACCGATTACCTTGATGATGTAAGTACAAAATATGTTGACCGTAACATCTTACTTGCTGCCAGAGGCCCCAAAGCCGTTGAAATGGCATACCGGGGCGGTGAGTTGAAAAATGGCAACCCTGTTTACCCGGCGGCCGGAACTGTCAGAGGAAATCCTAAAACCAAAGACTGGTATTACTTTTCGGGGATCACGATCAGATACAAGCTGTTTAATGACCGCAACTTCAGCAGCAGAGGAAAAGGTATACCCTGCCCGAAGAATGTATATTGATGGAGGTATGAGGTATTACCTTACACCTCACGCCCCACACCTTACACCTCTCACATCCTGTAGTTTCGGATCCTGCTTCATTTTCCACATTTATCATATCAGCCAGGCAGTATCAATGCATACAGATCTGCTCTTTTATTGCTGAAGAGTCAGGCAATTGCTATGTGATAGCCATAGCTGCAAGTGCGCTCCGGAATACCAAAACCCCAGCTTCCAGATTTATGTCCCTGCAATCCAGCCGGCTTATTTCGCTTGACGCCCTGCGCGGCTTTACCATTGCCGCAATGATCATGGTAAATTTTCCGGGGAATGAGCAGTATGTATTTTTTACTTTGCGCCACAGCAAATGGAATGGGCTTTCATTTACAGATACCATCGCCCCGATATTTCTGTTTGTTATTGGCGTTTCCGTTGTTTTTGCCTATACCAGAAGATTAAACAGCGGTGTGGCTAAAGGAAGCTTATATAAAAAAATCATCTTCCGCTCGTTTAAAATATTTTCCGTTGGCATGTTTCTCAACCTGATGCCGGATTTTGATTTCAGTGAGATCCGCTGGACCGGAACGCTGCACCGCATTGCCATTGTGTTTATGGTTTGTGCTATCCTTTTTCTCAATACCGGCTGGAAGCAACAGGCATGGATAGCCGTTGTTTTGCTTGTAGCCTACTGGCTGGCATTAACGCTTATCCCTACTCCCGGCGTTGGTAAAGTAATGCTGGAACCCGGAGTAAACATTGTGGCCTGGGTAGACAGCAAATGCCTGCCGGGCAAAATGTGGCAGGGCACCTGGGATCCCGAAAGTATCCTGAGTACTATACCTTCTGTTGTTAGCGGTATTACAGGCATGCTTGCCGGGCGGTTAATGATAAGCAAATTCACCCCCAATGAAAAAGTGAACCTCCTTATGACAGCAGGGTTATTTTCGGCTATCGCCGGTTATTTCTGGGGACTCACTTTTCCGGTAAACGAAAACCTATGGACCAGTTCGTTTGTACTGGTAACTTCGGGGTTGGGCGCTTTACTGCTGGGCGCAATGTATTTTATAGTAGATATACAGGGGCATCAGAAAGGCGTGCGTACAGGCGTTGTATTTGGGGCTAACGCTATTGCAGTGTATGTACTGGCAGATGTGCTGGCCTTGTTTTTTTACAGGTTGGAATTTGGCAGACTGCCCCTCAATGAACAGGTGGTTAATCAACTGGTACAAACCGGAATGCTGCCTGAACTGGCAAGCTGGTTATATGCGCTGTTTTTTGTTGCTGTTAACTTTGTTCCCGCTTATATACTTTACCGGAAAAAAATATTTATTAAGTTGTGATGGCTGACACCTCATTGCTGAAAGCTGTTTTATGAAAGCCCGAAACGCTTTGTTGCCGTTTCCTGTACTGCATTGCCGATAGCCAGCGCAGCAGTGGCTGCCGGTGACGGGGCATTCAGCACGTGGATGGCGTTATGAGCCGCCTCTATCTTAAAATCATCGATCATTTTACCTTCCCGCGAAAGTGCCATGGCGCGCACACCTGCCCGGCCGGGTATAATATCTGCTGAGGTTAGGGAGGGAATAAGCTTTTGCAGCCGTTTCAGGAAATAAGGTTTTGAAAAGGCGCCCCGGTATTCGTCCAGACCAAACCGCCAGTGCTTGGCAAAGAATTTCAGCGTGCCCGCATACGATAATGCAGCGGCAGTATCCCTGAAACTGAAATCGGTTTTTTTATAGCCTTCGCGTTTAAACACAAATACTGCATTTGGGCCGCACTCCACTTCTCCGTTCACCATTCTTGTAAAGTGCACACCAAGAAATGGAAATTGGGGGTTGGGCACCGGGTAGATGAGGTTCTTTACTTTGCTTCTTCCTTTTTCGCTCAGGTTATAATAGTCGCCACGGAAACCCACGATCGCCGTATCTGATCCGGTTCCTTCTTTTTGGGCGATCCGGTCGCTTTGAAGACCTGCGCAGGCTACAATATATTTCGCTTCAAAATTTTGCCGGTTGGTTTTAATAACGGTTTTGTCGCCTTCCCTAATAAAGTCTCTGGCTTCTGTATTCAAAAAGATCTTACTTCCTTCAAATTTTTGTTCCAGTAATTCAGCAAGCTTTTTTGTAAGCCCCACATAATCTATAATGCCTGTACAACCCACCCATATGCCGGCAATACCTTCGCAGTAAGGTTCAATGTCTTTTATTTCCTGTGCTGTTATCAGGCGGATGTCTTCCACACCATTGGCTATACCGTTCTGGTATACTTTGTTCATATGCGCCAGTTCATCCTCCTGTGTTGCTACAATTACTTTACCGCAGATGTCGTGTTTTATGCCGTATTCTTTTGCGAAAGCCACCAGTTCTCTTCGTCCGTTCACACAATTTTCCGCTTTATAAGATCCGGGTTTATAGTAAATGCCGGAATGAATTACGCCGGAATTTCTGCCGGTTTGGTGTGCCGAAACACGGTTCTCTTTTTCGAGTACTGCTATTTTTAAATGCGGGTACCGGGTGTTGATCTTATAAGCTGTGGCCAGGCCTACACATCCGCCGCCAATAACAACAATGTCAAATGATAATGTATCCATAGTATGCCTTAATTCAGGGCGCAAGTTACCGGAGAAGTTTGGTGTTACAAAAAATGCACAAATATGCATTTGAGATTTGAGGTTTTCAAATTTGAGATTTACAGGTTTGGTTCTTGTTACCTGTTCCCCGGAGCTTTGCGCCCCGATGCGATGCTGACCCTCCTTCGTCGGGTGCCGACCGCATCTCCGGATTTCGGGTTTTTAAAGTTTATGGTTTTTAGTTTATTGTGGTATTTTTCGGATTTAGAGCTTAAGGCTTCGGTTTTGAGTTTTATCCGCCCCTGCGGACAGGCCTGCCTGCGGGTAGGTAGGTTTGGTTCTTGTTGTTTGGTTCTTGTGCGTGCCTAAAATAGGTTGACATTTTTTTTAAATTATTCAAAAAGATCAA
>NZ_DAOMOZ010000163.1:0-11136 GCF_035444585.1 Agriterribacter sp. | reverse complement strand
TTCACGATTGGTAATGGACTTCGTGATTTTGAGTTGACGCATACTCATATGCAGGAATATTTAAGAGTTTTAATAGAAATCATATATATACGGATTTATCTATAAAACGCTGGCTACCATAAGAAATTGCACTTCTTCAGCAATTTAAGCAAATAGAAGGGATAAGAAAAAAATATTATTCACTGAGGATCAGCCTTTTCATAAAAATCATGGCCCTGACGATTTTGTTACCCGTTAAAAGAAAAATATTCCGTAAATTCTTTGCTGCTTCTATTAATTTTATATTATTGCAGGGTATCATACATTAAGACTAACAGACTGACAAAATGAGTAAAAAACAATTATATACGCTGGAATACCCGGTTCGGTGCTCCCCCTCCATACTATATGAATTTCTTTCAACTCCCGCAGGGCTGCAGGAATGGTTCGCCGACAAGGTTGATGAAAGGGATATGGTATTCAGTTTTACATGGGAAGGCTCTACCGACAAAGCCGAGGTGCTGGAAGGAGAAGAAAATAAATTTATCCGTTTTCACTGGTTGCACGTTCCCAAAGAAGAATATTTTGAGTTCAGCATTGAAAAATCTGAAGTGACCAACCAAACCATATTAGTGATCAAGGATTTTGCCGAAAAAAAAGAAATTACCGATCAAAGCCGGCTTTGGGATTACCAGGTAAAAGAGCTGCTTCACCGCATTGGGGCTTAGTCCCTGATATCCAGCATTTGCATTACGGTCGTAAAACAGTTAAAGAACAATTGCCCTGCCTGATCCCATTGGTGCAAGGGAAAGTAAAATGCAATTTTGATGAAGTATCCCCCTGCAATAGCAGGTAACATATCGCGAACCGCACGATCCTTAACGGGCAGGTGGGTATCAGCCGTATAGTGATGCTGCCATTCATTTCCTGATATCTGCAAATGCCAGCCTCTATGTTTTAACAATGGCAAATTTTTGATCAGCGGCTCTTCAAAAAGCGTTTTATAACGCCCCTTAAGGTGTAGCGTAATGCTAAAATCATTTCCCCATAAAAACATCGTGCGTATGGCAAAAATATCTTCCTTTGTGAAATGCCTTGGATAATCCAGTATCACATATGGCAGCCCGTTGTAATTTTCGCCGCGCGATATTTTAGGATGCTGCACAATGTCGAGCGAAGAAAAAGCACCGGCAGATACTGTACGATAGCCGCTTTGCAACGCACCAAAAAAAACAGAAACCTTTTCAATAATCCGGTTCTTTGTTAAAATGAACTGCTCATCTGCTGCCAGACGCAGTTCATCTGCCGAAAACTGTATTTTTGTATTGTCCATCAGCTAAAGTTATAGCGGTATAAAACAGCAAGCACAAAATCGTGATTAAAAAATTAGATAAGCTTATCGTCAAAGCCTTTATCGGACCCTTCGTTGTCACTTTTTTTATCACCCTGTTCGTCCTGGTACTTCAGTTCTTCTGGAAATATATAGATGACCTGGTTGGAAAAGGACTCGACTTTTTCACCATCTTACGCTTAACCAGCTACGTTACTGCAACGGCAGTTCCGCTGGCATTGCCGCTGGCTGTGCTGATATCGTCTATAATGACTTTCGGCAAATTGGGAGAAAGCTTTGAAACCGTTGCCATAAAATCGGCCGGCATACCACTGCTGCGCTTCATGCGTCCTTTGTTTATTATTTCTTTCCTGATCTCAATAATTGCCTTCTTATTTTCCAACTATATTATTCCTGTTGCACAGCTGAAATTCCAGACCTTACTGTATGATATAACAGTTGCAAAACCTGCATTCAACCTTAAAGAAGGTGTTTTTTTCAGGGAATTTGACGGCTATACCATCAAAATAGGGAAGAAAGATAAGGACAATACCACCATCCATAACATCATTATTTTTGAAAGAAATTACAACCTGCAGGATAATATCATTATCGCCGAACATGGTAAAATGAACATCAGCGCCGATAAAAAGTTTCTTGAGTTTTACCTGGAGAACGGGTGGCGTTATGAAGAAAGAGGACCATCATATACGATCAATACAGACTATATAAGGCTGAGCTTCAAAAACTATAAAAAGGTTTTTGATCTCAGTTCCTTTAAAATGATGCAAACACCCGACAGTCTCTTTAAGGACAATTTCAGGATGCTGAATGTAAAGCAACTGGACAGAACCATTGATTCACTTAAAAAAACTTCAGGCAGGGATATTGAAAAAAAGACCGACCGCGAAGTAGGGATCGTTTATTCTTTTGTAAAACGGGAACTGCTTCCTCAAAAAAAAGAACCTCCTGTGATTGAAAAGATAACCACTGCCGATATTCAACCCTATGGCACCAGCAAGCTGCCGGTACCCCAAAAGCCCGAATACAATCCAAGAGGAGGCAGCGTGGCGCTTGCACTAACTCCTCCAGAAGGAAGAGGATACGCTCAATTGCTGCCCGACTCAGCCCGGAGAACAACGATTTCAAGGGCTATTGACAGAATAAGCAGCCAAAAGAACAGTCTCGATATCATAGCCGAAGAAGCCCGTATGAAACAAAAAGACCTGCGCTTTCATCTCATAGAATGGCACAGGAAATTTTCATTGTCTCTCGCATGCGTTGTTCTTTTTTTGATCGGCGCTCCCCTGGGCTCCATTATCCGCAAAGGAGGCATGGGCATGCCACTGGTGATAGCAGTAATATTTTTTCTTATTTTTCACCTGCTTAATATGTTTGGTGAAAAATTTGTGCGGGAAGATATTACTTCGGCATTTTTAGGCATGTGGCTCTCTACATTGGTATTGCTGCCCGTTGGTATGTTTTTTACTTATAAGGCCATGCATGATTCGCAACTCTTCAACAAAGAGTTTTATTACCGCCTGTTCCGGAGCATTCGTTCCGTTATCGGTAAAATTAAACCGGCAAAAGGGCAGAACTGATTTTTGACTTATCTTTATCCATTCGTTTCAGCTGAGGATAAACTTTGACGTGAAGCGTTCTTCCGCAGCTCAAATAAGGCTCAAAAAGAACGAACGGATTCATTGCCTGACCTGCACACGGTATACAAATGACGAACTGGAAAATCATCGGCTTTTTCTTCGCCGGGACCATATTCTTTTTGCTGTTGCTGCAATTGCAGGGGAGACAATTGATTACGCCGGCATCTCCTTATGGCATCCTGTCGCTCGAATTCAGCTGTCAGTCAACCCACACACAAGCCATTGCAATGGCCTGGAAAGGCTCCCTGAGAGGGGCATTCCACATCAATATGCTGCTGGATTTTCTGCTCATTCCTTTTTACGGGCTTTTTTTATATTCTACCTGCGGGTATTTTTCGGTTCATTATCAAACCGGATGGCCGCAAAGATTAGGTGTGCTGCTTGCGTTTGGAAGTTTGCTGGCCATGATCTTTGACGTGGCGGAGAATATTGTTATGGGCTTTTCTGTTCACTTTTTCGCAACTGCTTTCACTTCGGCTGTTACCACCGCGCTGGCCGCGATGAAATTTTTACTGGCAGGGTTAGCGCTTGTGTATATCATTCTGTCTGCCGCGTTTATGCCATTTCGCAGGAAAAAGTATCCTCACAGCCCTTAATTGGCTCAGCCTTTGTCAGAACCTTCCTTAAACGGTTGGACCAACAAAGGCTGATATATGACTTGCAATGCGATTGCAAATATAAAGCGCTGAGCCTATAAAACCAATCCTAAAAA
Source organism: Agriterribacter sp. (assembly GCF_035444585.1). GTDB lineage: Bacteria > Bacteroidota > Bacteroidia > Chitinophagales > Chitinophagaceae > Agriterribacter. The sequence goes on along the minus strand of NZ_DAOMOZ010000163.1, from coordinate 7,454 downwards.
ATTGTAAATTTTTTTATAGCAGGCAATAACAGTTTCTCTGGCCGGGGTTGTTCTGCTGTATCGCAAAAACCACCTAACTTCCGTCTTCTTCATCCTAAAATTTCAGATCATGCAAGCATGGAAAGATTACCAGCTCAAAAACAAAGACCGTTTTTTAAACGAATTGCTCGACCTGTTGCGCATTCCTTCAGTAAGCGCCAATAGTGAACATAAAAAAGATATGGCAGCCTGCGCAGAAGCGGTTAAACAAAAATTAGTGGAAGCAGGCGCCGATAAGGCTGAAATATTCCCAACAGAAGGTCATCCCGTAGTATATGCAGAAAAAACAATTGATGCTTCAAAACCAACGGTGCTGGTATATGGACATTATGATGTACAGCCTCCGGATCCTCTTGATCTTTGGAATAGCGGCCCCTTTGATCCCGTGATCAGGGACGGCAAAATTTTCGCCCGCGGATCCTGCGATGATAAAGGACAATTCTATATGCATGTAAAGGCATTGGAAACCCTGGTTAAAACCAATACTTTATCTACAAATATTAAATTCATCATTGAAGGGGAAGAAGAGATCGGATCTCCCAACTTAGCCAAATTTGTTGCATCCCAGAAAGCATTGTTAAGCGCCGATGTGATCCTGATCAGCGATACGGCAATGATCAGCATGGATACGCCTTCAATAGATATAGGCGTACGCGGACTATCCTATATAGAAGTAGAGGTAACAGGGCCCAACCGCGACCTGCACAGCGGGGTTTACGGCGGCGCTGTAGCCAACCCCATAACCATACTGGCTAAAATGATCGCTTCCTGCCACGATGAAAACAACCACATCACCATCCCGGGATTTTATGATGACGTGGTAAATGCAACAAAGGAAGAACGAAAACTCATGGCTGAAGCTCCTTTTGACGAAGCAGCTTATAAAAACGACCTCGGGGTAGAGGCTCTGTGGGGTGAAAAAGGATTTACCACCAATGAAAGAACCGGCATCCGCCCAACACTGGAGCTCAATGGCATCTGGGGCGGCTATACAGGCGAAGGTGCAAAAACCGTTCTGCCTGCCAAAGCACATGCAAAAATATCGGCACGACTTGTACCCAGCCAGTCATCGGCAGATATAACAGACAAATTATTGAAATATTTCAAAAGCATTGCCCCGGCCGGGGTAACTGTAAAGGCGGAGGAACATCATGGCGGGGAACCCTATATGACGCCGATTGATTCACCTGCTTACCGTGCCGCGGCAAAAGCAATTGAAACTACTTTTGGGAAGGCTCCTATCCCGGTCCGTGGCGGGGGAAGCATTCCTATATGCTCGCTGTTTGAGAAAGAACTGGGGATTAAAATTGTATTCATGGGGTTTGGGCTCGACAGCGATAATCTCCATTCGCCAAACGAAAAGTTCGATATTTTTAATTTCTACAAGGGCATAGAAACCATACCCTATTTTCACCGGTATTTTGCGGAACAGTGACCAGGAGAATAACGCTTATCAAAAACAGCTGATGCTGAGTGAATGATAATATATCCTCAAAGGAGAGGGCTGAGAAGTTTATCGTCTCACACTTATCGTTACACGAAGCAATATAAATATCTCATAGCTTTTTCACCGCTTGTCACATCAACCTGAAATCATCTCCGTCAAACAATCCTTTATCGCTGAGCTTCAGGTGGGGTATAACCAGTAAAGCCATAAAAGACAAGGTCATATAAGGCGCCGACAGGGTTGATCCAAGCGCTTTGGCTGCCCGATCAATAGCAGCGTATTGCCCCGCCACGCGGTAGCCGTCTTCATTGCTCATTAAGCCGCCTACCGGTAAGGGCAATATCATATTTCCCGGTTCACTATTTCCCGACCAAAGGCTAACGCCTCCTTTGTGCTCAATGATCATATTTACAGCGTTGCAAATGGAAAGATCATCTGCGCCAACCGCAACAATATTGTGACTGTCGTGTGCAACTGAAGACGCGATAGCCCCTTTCTTTAATCCGAAATTTTTAATGAATGCCATTGCCACAGGGGCGTCTTGGTAACGATTAACCACCACTATTTTCAAAATATCATTCGCAATATCCGGTTCAGACAACAGTTTCCCTTCCATCCATTTATTGGTGATCAATTGCCCATCCAGCGCTTCAATTGCCGGCAATCCGGCAGGCTCCGCAAGGCGAAAGTCATTCACGGCTTTGGCGCTGCAGGAAAAACGATTGATCACGGCATCCCTGCCTGCACTACTTCCGGCCAGCCGCATCAGGCTCTTCCCATTTCGGGCAACACATTCACCTTTGATATAAGTTTGTAATACCTCGAAGCCCGCCAGATCTTTCACCAATATAAGATCTGCACTTTCGCCTTCCCGGAGCAGGCCCACTTCAAGCTTATAGTGCAAAACAGGGTTAATACAGGCCGCCCTTAATATTTTAAACAGATCTATGCCTTTATCAACAGCCCTTGCACACAACTGGTTAATATGCCCTTCAACGAGGCTGTCGGGATGCTTGTCATCGCTGCAAAACATTATCTTTTCGGGGTAGTGGTTCAACAGATCAACCAGGGCCCCGAAGTTTTTAGCAGCGCTCCCTTCCCTGATGAGAATATGCATGCCCTGCTCCAGCTTATCCAGCGCTTCTTCTTTTGTAAAGCACTCATGATCCGTTGAAATACCGGCGCCTGCATATTGCTTCGCCTGTTCGCCCCTGAGGCCCGGCGCATGCCCGTCTACCGGCTTGTTCAATTTATGCGCAGCAGCAATTTTTTTCATTACTTCGGGATCCTTCGTCAAAACGCCCGGGAAATTCATCATCTCGCTGAGGTATTTGATCTCATCCCGCTGCAGCAGCTTTTCAATTTCCCCGGCATTCAATTCTGCGCCGGCAGTTTCAAATACAGTGGCAGGTACGCAGCTGGGTGCGCCAAAGAAAAAATGGAATGGAACTTTTTTACCATCGCTGATCATATATTCCACCCCTTTTATTCCGCATACATTCGCAATTTCATGCGGATCGCTTACTGTAGCTACCGTACCATGCACCACCGCCAGCTTTGCAAACTGCGAAGGTACCAGCATGGAACTTTCAATATGGATATGCGCGTCGATGAAGCCGGGCAGAATAAACGGAAGTTCATCATCCTCGTCCGCCGTTTTCCGGATTGCCTGTATCTTACTCCCGGATAAAGAAATTATTCCCGGAAAGATGGTTTGCTGCCAAATATCCACAATCCGGCCCTTAATTTGAGTAGTAGTACCCATCATGTTAGAGGAATTAATGATCCGGCAACAAGTTAAATGATAAACGGAAAACATTACCAGTGCGGAAAAACTTATTTTTGACGGAACCAATTAAAAAATAAATCAATGAAAAAATCAGGATTTGCAATGCTGACCATTTTTGCCTGTATTTGGGTAACAGGTGCATACACACAAACAGTTGAAGAGCTGCAAACCAACTATATTAATGCGTTGGGCGGAAAAGAAAAAATTAACGGTTTGAAAAGCATTGTTATGGAAACCAATATGCAGGCAATGGGAATGGAGCTGCCCGCCAAAATATGGATCGTGTATAATACAGCTACCCGCCAGGAAATAGAAGTGCAGGGTCAGAAAATAATCACTTTTATCGGTAAGGATAAGGGTTGGTCCATTAACCCGTTAACAGGCAGCACAGAAGCCCAGCCATTACCCGATGAAGCAGTAAAGAGCGCAGCAGGCTCATTGAGCGCGGGTGGCGAACTAACAAATTATAAGGAAAACGGCTATGCCGCTACCTACGAAGGAAAAGACACCGTTAACGGAGCAGCGGTGCACAAAATAAAATTAAGCAAAGGAGATGTTCTATCCACCATTTACATAGACGCCGCCAGCTACCACCTCGTGCGTAATACTACAAAAGCAACCGTAGCGGGGCAGGAGGTTGAGCAAACCACCAATTATTCAAACTACAAAAAAACGCCTGAAGGGTTTCTCTTCGCCTATAATATGGTGGTCAGCAGTCCTATGGTAGGGGAGATAAAGGCCACCATCACCAAAATTGATGTAAACGCTTCGCTTGATATCAAGGAATTGGAAAATCCCCATTAAGCAGGATTACCGGGGTGAAAAAGTGAAAGGTGAGAAAAACTGTAATTTTTTTCACCTTTTCTATGATGCTTTTTTATGAATATTGAGCATTTCGGTGAACTGCATTATTTTCCTGTGCAGCTCTTCGGGCTTAAAAGGTTTAGGCACATAATCATTAAAGCCTTTACTGAGCAGATCTTCTTTTATATTTTCATATGTAGCTGCAGTAAAGGCAATGATCGGGATATACGGATGTGTTTTTCTTATTTCCGCAACAGTTTGCGCACCATCCATTTCCGGCATTTCAAGGTCAATGAGCAGTAAATCGGGATTGTGCTGATAAAAAAGCTCCACGGCCTTCACCCCGTTTTCGGATTCCACTACTTCAATGTTCCACTTTTGCAGGAATCTTTTTGCCACGATCATATTGATGGGATTGTCTTCCGCAAGCAGCACCTTTATTCCTTCGAGGCTTGAAAGCCCTTTCAACTCGTTTTCATCAACATATGATTTTTGCCGTTGTGCAATTTTGAAGCCCAGCGTAAAATAAAAAGTACTGCCGGTTCCAATACTGCTTTCGGCCTGCAGGTTACCCCCCATTTGGGCAACTATTTTTTTACTTATGGCAAGTCCCAGTCCGGTGCCGCCAAATTTTCGTGTTGTTTCGATGTCTGCCTGCGTGAAGCTTTCAAAGATTTGTCGCATCTTACCCTGCGCAATACCGATACCGGTGTCTTTAACCGCAAAGTATATGTCGATGTTATGACCCTTGTGGTTAACCGCTTTTACTTCTATCGTAACTGTGCCTTTTTCTGTAAACTTGATGGCATTAGCCAGCAGGTTGTTCATTACCTGTATCAATCGCATTTCATCTCCATATACTTCCAGGTTGTCATTGCTGTTCACTTCTACCTTGAGTGCAAGATCTTTGGCCACAACCGGGGCAGTAAAGGAAGCTACTACTTTTTGTAAAAATGCTTTCACATTGAACGGTGCGTTTTCAAGCACCATTTTTCCTGCCTCAATTTTACTGAAATCAAGAATATCATTCACCAGTTGCATCATGTGCTCCGAAGAATACTTGAGTACTTCAAAGCTTTGCTTTTGTGAGGGCAGATACTCTTCGTGCAATATGATATTGGTAGTACCGATAATGGCATTTAGCGGCGTCCGGAGCTCATGGCTCATGTTCGACAAGAACCTCGATTTTACCTGTACCGCCTTTTCTGCTTTTTCCTTGGCTTTTAATATTTCAAATTCAGCAATTTTGATCTCTGTAATATCGAGAATGCTGATCTTACAATAATTGAACTCCCTGTGTGAAAAGGGAACAATGTTTACATATGCAAAAAAAGGAGTATCGTCCTTTCGCGTAAAATCCATATTACCGTACCAGGGCGATTTTTTTACAAACTGCTGTTTTCCCTGCACCACTATATGCTCTTCCATTGCATTGCCCAAAAGTTGTCTCACAGGGGTGCCCAGGATATCTTCCTTAGCTGTGAACCCAAACACTTCCATGGCCTTTTTGTTGCAGCCGGTTATTGCCATAGTATGGATATCAACAATGAATACACTGTCTAATGAAGTATCGTATACCGTGTCTTTGAATCGTGTTTCATCAAGCAGTTTTTCTTCATTGATCTCCAGCGTTTTTAAGATGTAGTACGTAAAGCATGCCGTTATAACCAGTGAAAGGCTGAGGTTTGAGCTGAATAAAGCGCTGTATTGCTCTGTGCTGATGATTTGAACGTTACTTACATAGGGTGCAACAATAAAGATCAATGCCGCAGTAATAAAAGTTACCACTGAAGTCATTATCAGCTCTTCATAATTCTTACGGATATCAATTACAAAAATAAGCGCCAGTAAAAAAGGGAAATAATACATGTGCTCTCCCGCCTTTAAGCCTTCGGCATAACTGATGGCAAACAAATAGAGATTAATTGTAATTATACCCAGCACTTTTGCAAACACTCTTTTGCCATCCTTATTTAAAAAATAGCAAACCGACAATAAGATGATGGAAGTGATATTAAGGGAAACGCTTATGTACAATCCATGTATAACATTCAGCAGCACCGAAATAAGGTTCACACCTATGCCGAAAAAGATAAAAATGATGAGCCTTTGTACACTTTTGTTCTCCTCATGCCCCTTTGAAGGATCAATGCCGCTGTTTAAAATACTATAGCAAAAAGATACTAATCTGTCTAAAATGTTCGTTTGCATAATCTGAGATGATGTTTTTTCTCAATAAATAATTATTCAACGCAAAAGTTACAACGCCTTTGTGGTTTACAAATTGTGATAATGTATAATGAAGATCATAAAATAGCGTTCAATTTCTCGCCTGAACTGGACGTAGCATTCCTGCTGGAGCTGTACGGAGAGGATCTGCAGCAGGCCGAACTGGTTTTTGAATCAACAGTGCAGCAGTTGCGCGCTGAGCTGCAGCTGGCGGAAAACAGGTTCCACGACGGAGATACAGCGGGATTAAAGAAAGTGATCCATAAAATGAAGCCCTTATTCGGATATATCGGTCTCAACGAAACCATGCAGGAATTTGCATCTTTTGAAGCGGTATGTGCTCAGGCTGCAACGATGGCTGAAGCCGAAGGCGGGTTTCATCACATCAGAAGTATCAGCCTTGAAGCGATAAAGATCACAGAAAATGAAATCAAGCGATTGAAACAATACAATTCCCAATATCTATGAAGTACCAGAGTATTATTGTAGAAGATCTGCAGGTTGCCGCCGAATTTCTTAAAAGGTTTTGTGAAAAATCGGGCGTTATAGACGTTGCTCATCATTTTTTTAATGCGGAAGATGCCCTCCTTTTTTTAAAGGACAATGTTATTGATCTTATTTTTTTAGATGTTGAAATGCCCGGCGCCACCGGCTTTGAGCTGCTGGATCAACTGGTGTATACACCACAGGTTATCCTTACTACCTCCAAAACCGAATATGCTTATGATGCATTCCAGTATAACGTTACAGATTACCTTAAAAAGCCTTTTACTTACCAGCGCTTCCTGGAAGCGATACAAAAAGTAAGTAAAAAAACCGAGCAGTTGAATGGCAATTCCGAACAGGATCATATGTTCATAAAAACAGACGGCAAGCTTATCCGGCTCCACAACGATGATATACTGTTTATTGAAAGCATGGGCGATTATGTAAAGTTCATCACTCCCGCAAAAAAATACATCACCCACAATACCATCAAAAATTTAGAGACCAAGGTAAACCCGCAGGTATTTATGAAAGTGCACCGTTCCTACATCGTAAATTTTACCAAGATCAATGATATACAGGAAAATGTTTTATTCATCAATGGTAATATGATACCCATCAGCAAAACCCATAAATCGGGTGTGATGCAGAAGATCAATA
>NZ_DAOMOZ010000162.1:0-11163 GCF_035444585.1 Agriterribacter sp. | reverse complement strand
AGCTCACTTCCGCCGATATGAAAGGGTTTGGACTGGTTGATGATGTGGTACCTGAACCATACGGAGGGGCACACTGGAATTACGAAGAAACCTCGCAAACACTGAAATCATACCTTGTTCCGCTTATTAAAGAATTGCAATCCATTGACCCTGCGGTACGTGTGCAGCAACGCATTGAAAAGTACAGCAAAATGGGTTTCTGGGAAGAAGCTCCCGTATAGCGCAATTTTCAAACTACGGTAAAGAACAGGTAAACGTATGTGAAGGAGCAGTACCCCTTTGCTCAACCTGTACCTGAAACCTGTAACTTGCAACCAAACCATATACCAGCAATAAAGAAAGCAGCATGTCATTAAGAACACAACTCAGAGGAACAGGAGTAGCATTGATCACCCCTTTTCAAAAGGATTACAGCATTGATTACAAAGCATTGGATGCAATGATTGATCACATGATCAGTAACGGGGTAGAATATATCGTAAGCATGGGTACAACGGGAGAAGCCCCTACGATCAGCAAAGAAGAAAAGAAAAATGTGGTAGCGCATACACTTGCCAAAGTAGCCGGCCGCGTGCCGGTGGTAGTGGGCATTGGCGGGAACAATACGGCTGAAGCGGTGCAGGAATTAAGAACATTTGCACTGGATGAGGTCGTTGCAGTACTGAGCGTGAGCCCTTATTACAGCAAACCCTCACAGGAAGGGCTGTTTCAACACTATAAGGCGGTGGCCGCGGCCTCACCCAAACCCGTAATATTGTATAATGTGCCCGGCAGAACGGGACGTAACCTGACTGCAGCAACCACCATTCGCCTGGCCAGGGAAGTGCCCAATATCGCCGGCATTAAAGACGCGGCGGGCGATATGCTGCAAAGCATGCAGATACTCAAAAGCCGGCCGGATGACTTTCTGGTATGCAGCGGTGATGATACACTTGCGCTTCCCCAACTGGCCTGTGGCATGGACGGGATGATCAGCGTAATTGCCAACAGCATGCCCCGCAAATTTTCGGACATGGTACGTCTGGCATTGGAAGGCAAGTTAAAGGAAGCAAAGATCTTAAATGACGCTATGCTGGAAACATATGAAGTGTTGTTTGCAGAAAACAACCCTGCCGGCGTAAAATCATTTCTGGCTCACCTGGCACTTATTGAAAATGTATTGCGTTTGCCTGTTACTCCTTTGGGCGAAGCGCTGCATCAAAGAGCAAAGCAATTGCTGGAAGCCGATCCCACGCTGCGCTAAGAATGCCTGTCTTTCACGCGGATATATTTAATAAGACACGAACTATAGTGTTGTTTTAACCGTTATAACTTTCGGGGGTGCATTTCAAATTGTTTCCGGTTGATGGAGACACCACCGGGGCGGCCTGCCGTGGGCGGTGTACCACCGCCCGGATGAAGCAAAGCGATGCGGCAATTAGAAATGTACCTCTCGATAATCTTATATATTTGTCGAAATATTAAAGACACATCTCAATGCACTTGATAAAAAGGCTGCCGTTCACCGTTCTTTTCGTGGCATTATCCGCCACTGCACTGGCACAATCCGACCGGATTAGCCCGGGCGATAAACAATACCAGTTGTTAGACAGGCTTGATATAAAGCTGCAGAATGATTCCGTGCTGTCTTTCTCCACGGTTAAGCCTTATAACCGGAAAATATATACCGAACGGATAGCATATATAGATTCTTTAGACCAGGCGGGTGAGTTGCCCGTTGAGCTTTCTGCCGTAGACCGGCACAATATACAAAGCCTGCTCATGAACAATTCGGACTGGACAAAAGACAGGGGTGAATCTTTTCATACGCGCAAACCCATATGGAATACTTTTTTTAAAACGCCGGCTCATTTATATGAAATCCATTCTGATGATTTTACCTTAATGATTGATCCTGTGCTGAACCTGCAGGCGGGCAGATCTTCGGAGCTTGACAAAGCGATTTATACAAACACGAGAGGCATCAGGGTACGGGGCAATATTGGTAAAAAACTTGGTTTCTATACCTATATTACCGAGAACCAGGAAAGAGATCCTTTGTATGTTGACCGGTATGTAAAAAGGCGGATCGGTATTCCCAATGCCGGTTATTTTAAATTTTTACAGGGCGGAGGTTATGACTATTTTGATGGAAGGGGAGGCATAGATTTCGCAGCGTCTAAGTTCATCAATTTCCGTTTTGGATATGATAAACTGTTTATAGGCAATGGATACAGGAGCCTTTTGCTCAGTGATTTCAGCAATAATTTCCTGTACCTTCAAATGGATGTGCAGTTGCGCAAATTTGCATACAAAACGGTATACGCTGAGCTGATTGCGCCATTTGATCCTTCGCGCAACAGGGATACCATCCGGTACAAGAACTATATGGCTTTCCATCACCTGAGTGTGCAGCTCGCCCGCTGGCTCAATGTAGGTGTATACGAGAACGTGATCTATAATGGCAGAAATGGCATAGAGCTGAGCTATTTCAATCCGATTATTTTTTACAGGTCAGTTGAAATGCAGCTCGGCAGCGGAAGCTCAAAAGCTACGGTGGGCATTGATGTTAAATCTAATCTTTTCAAAACACTTCAGTTATACGGCAACCTGGTGATAGGTGAATTCATTTTAAAAGATATAAAAAACTATGGTGAAGGCAGTTGGTGGAACAAGCAGGCATTGCAGCTTGGAGGCAAGTATGTTGATGCATTGGGCGTTAAGAACCTGGATCTTCAGGCGGAGGTAAACCTTGTACGACCCTTTATGTATGCTCACCGCGACAGCAGTATCGGGTTCACGCACTACAATACCGAGCTGGCGCATCCGCTGGGCGCAAACTTCAAAGAATACATTGCTGTTTTAAAATACCAGCCGTTAAACAGGTTATATCTTACCGGGAAGCTGATGTATTATGAAAAAGGGCTTGATTCGGCAGGTGTAAATATGGGAGGGGATATTTTCCGGAGCTATGAAAGCCGTCCGCGCAACTATGGCTTTTTTATCGGCACAGGAACGCCTGTAAAATCCTTGCTCGCTTCCTTCTCCGCCACCTATGAGCTGCTGCAAAACCTGTTTATAGATTTCAGTATTGCCAACCGCAGCTATAACGTGCAGGCACAGCCGAAGCAGAATGAATTTTTCTTTACGGGAGGGCTGCGCTGGAATATAGGGAAAAGAACGTTTGAATTTTAAGCCGGACTCCGGCCACGCTCGCACATACATGGAATCATAATAACACAAAGCGCTATAAACAGTTGAGTTGATTTTTTTTGAAGCATCCTTGCGCCATCCCCGGCAGGAGTGTTCGGTTTAGGTGTTGGTTTATATCGCGGAAATTATACTACAAGCTAAAGCAGCAGTCCTTTATTTTTCAAATCCGCTCTGACAGGAAAAATTGATGCTTTCCTGCATCCGTATTTTCATCCGGATGCTCACGTTACAATACCGGTGAAGAGAGAACGATAACCCCCGGGTGGAAATAGCGTTTTCCGTATTTAGTAAAAATTTTTTCTTATCGGGATAGATGTGCATAACAATATTTATAAAGCTTTGCGACCGTAAATACAGGAGCAGTATGGTCTGAACGCTGCTTTACACCAAACCCAAATAATTAAAATAATAAAATGAAGAAGAAACACGCTCAATCTGCCGGGCTTACAGCTCCCTGGCTCTATGTTTTATTTACCGGATTGTTTACCATACTTTGTGTGGCGGGAACAGCGCAAACGGGTAAATTAAAGATCAGGGTTCGTTCAGAAAATGATCCCATACAGGGTGCCAGCGTTGTCATCAATGAAGGTGAAAAAAGCGGTATTACGGATGAAGATGGAGAATTTGAATGGAAAGATCTCCCTGCCGGCGCCTGTCATGTTAAGATTACAATGCTGGGATATAAAACTGAGACAAAAACGATCACTGTTCATGATCGGGAAAAAGCGCATCTTTATTTTTCGCTGCAAAGAGATTTTCTGCAGCTGCAGGGAGTTGAGATCACCGGGCGTAAGGAATCGGGATACAGGAATACCAATACCTTTACTGCTACTAAAACGGAAACGCCTGTTCGTTATATACCACAGTCTGTGAGCTATGTTACCAAAGAGCTCATCAACGACCAGATGGCTTTTAAGATGATGGATATACTGAAAAACATCAGTGGTGTAAGTCAGAATTCCTATACCAATAACAAGTATGTACTGCGCGGCTTCGAATCGGAGTCAAAACAAACCCTGGTCAACGGGCTGAAAACCTTTACCGGTGAGCGCTCTGCAGACATCCTTCCGTATGTAGAAAGAATAGAAGTGATCAAGGGGCCTGCCAGCGCCTTATTTGCCAACACCAGCCCGGGCGGAACGGTCAATACCGTTACCAAGAAGCCACTGGATGAAAACAGGAAAGCCGTAAACTTTTCTGTGGGCAGTTTTAAAACAATAAGGATTACATCTGATTTTACCGGGCCCATGAACCGGTCGCACACACTCCTGTACCGGCTGAACCTGGCCTACCAGACCGCAGGCTCCTTCCGGGCATTGCAGGATAAGCAGTCGTTTGTGGCAGCACCTTCGGTATCTTTCCTTCCCAACGATAAAACACGTATCAATTTTGACCTGGTGTACATTGATGATAATGGCCGCAACGATCGCGGACAACCTTCCTATTCACCGGTAAACGGTGTGAGGGATCTGTATGCCACACCGATAGGGCTTTCCCTTTCGCGCGTAAACGATTATGTGAAAGCCCGGAAGCTGTTCTCCACACTTTCCCTCCAGCATAACTTTTCCGATCATGTAGCTTTTAACCTGTCTTACCTTAAAGGCAGTTATCATGAAGATCTGCGGGAGCATCGTACTTCCAATACAAACGCGGTAGATGAAGACGGGAATGTAGTGCCCGACCTGATGGAAATGCGGTATAATTACCGGATAACGGATAATGCCACAGATAACCTGACCTCCTATTTTACTTTTAAGTTCAATACCGGTGCGTTGGAGCACCAGTTGCTTACAGGCTACGATTTTATACAAAGTGCAGACGGGCTGGGTAATACTACTGCTGAAGCACGGGGGTATCTTTCTGCCGACGGTAAGTCTGCTATCAATAAATATGATCCTTCCAAAAAAGACAGGTATCTTATTGTTGATGGCCGCCCGGTTCCCAATGTACCTTCGGTTGACCTGCACAATCCCGATTATACCATCTCGGATCCCAATAAATATATCAGCCTGTCTGTTCAGGACAAGCTGGGCAAATATTATACGCAGGGAGTATATATACAGGATCAGGTTAGCTGGAACAAATGGAAGGCGTTGCTCTCATTACGCCAGGAATATTACACCGACATCATGGATTACGGGAAGCCTGTTACCAGCCGTGTAAACCAGAAAGCGCTGCTTCCCCGGGTTGGCCTGGTATACACACCCGTAAACGCCGTCAGTCTGTATGGTACTTATGTGTACGGTTTCCAGCCGCAGGAAGCGGGTTATGTAGGCGATCCTTCCCGGTATGGTGGTCCGTTTGATCCGCTGGAAAGTGATATGATTGAGCTGGGTGTTAAGTCGGGATTGCTGGATAACCGGCTATCTGCCACCCTGGCGGTTTATCGTATTACGCAGAATAATGTACTGCAAAACGCCCATGATCCGGGCAACCCTGATCTGTTAAAGCAGATCGGGCAGGTGAAGGGAAAGGGTGTTGAAGTAGATATTTACGGGCGAATATTGCAAAACCTTAGCCTCACGGCCAACCTGGCCATTAACCGTACTGAAATTACCAAAAGTGAGGATAAATCTGAAATAGGGCTACAGGCTCCTAATGCACCGGGGGTGCAGGGAGGCTTCTGGGGAAAATATGATTTTACCTCAAAAACCTTTAAAGGTCTGGGCATTGCGTTGGGGGCAAATTTTCAGGCAAAACGGGAGTCCGGAGCATATGATGTAACGCTGCCGGGCTATTCCGTAGCTAATATGGCTGTTTACTATTCTATTGATAAAATAAGGCTTTCCGCCACTTTCAATAATCTCTTTAATAAAACATACTGGCTCGGCGCCGACTCTTTTGCACGGCTGTTCCCCGGCTCGCCCAGGAACTTCCTGGTGGGTGTAGGATACACGTTTTAGGCGCTATATTTTCGTGTAAACAAAAAAGATTCATGAGTACTTCAGCAGGATCATTCCATAATGTAGCTTATACGCGAACGCATCGTATACTTCACTGGCTGATCGCATTTACCTTTTTATATATGCTGCTAACGGCTTGGCTGCGGATGAACTGGATGAATAAAAATGTTATAGGTGAAATAGTAACGGCCAGCCTGAAAACACAGAACGTTCACCTGTCCGATAAAATAGCTGCCAACATCGGGCGGGCGGTTCGCAGGCCTATGTGGAATACCCATATTTATGCAGGGTATGTTTTGCTGCTGTTGTATGTGGTAAGGCTGGTGGTGATGCGGATAGAGGGTACTGTCTTCAGCAATCCATTTTCACGACAAATCAGCAAGAAGGAAAGATTCAGATCTGCAGTATACCTTGTTTTTTATATCTGTTTGGGCACTTCTCTGCTTACAGGGATATATATAGAACTTATAGGGAAAGTATATCCTGCAGTTTACAACGCTATGAAAGCGGTACATGTTCAGTCGCTGTACTATTCCGTTATCTTTATCTTTCTGCACCTGGGCGGACTGGTACTGGCAGAGCTGGGTGCGGATAGAGGGATCATATCCCGGATGATACATGGCAAACGCGGTTAATGTGCCTGAGGCGCTACAGCCTTTTCTGGCCCGAAATTTTAGCATATGGCTATGCAACGCTCTGCCTTTGTTGCCCGTTGTGCGAAGGCTACCCGATGTACGCAGCCCCGGCTGTCCGAAGTCTCCGGCTTCGTTGTTTCTATGTTCTTCCGGGACTGATCCCTGCAGAATGATGACCGTTTAAAAATAAGTCTTAAACGATAAACTCACGCTCAGCTCAGGGGTCTCATAGCCGTTCACAAAGCCGTTTTATGAAGATCCCGGCGCGACCCTGCGGGGAGCAGGTTCATGTTTTTTATGCATAGCGCTCCGCACAAATAAGGCTACTTCGGTAATTGAAACATCAGTGGCTGCCGCCTGAAGGCCCTGACGAGCCTGCCGTCCTGGTGGGCCGGCCGCCATTTGGGTGAATCTTTTATGAGGCGGATGGCCTCCTCATCGAGTGAATATTCAACAGATCTCAGTATCGTGATATCGCCGGTGGTTCCGTCGGTGTTTACTACAAACTGGAGCAGGAGGCTCCCTTCTTTTTTTAAATTTCTTGCGCGGTCGGGAAAGTTGATGTTTTTCTGAATGTACTTAACCCAGTCTTCGGTTCCTCCTTTAAATACCGCTTCCACTTCCCCCCAGTGTTTTTCTGCTTCGGATTTTTTCCTGTTCTCTTCTCTTTCAGCTTCTATTGATGCCAGATCCATTTGGATAGCCAGCTTTCCCATTTCATATTTTTCTTTCTTCCAGAGTGTAAATGAATCTGTATAATGATACCACCAGTCATTCTTTTTACCTTCGAAAGTATAGCCGGAAGAATCTATTTGTCCGTCTGTTCCATAATAAGTGAACGACCCATGCGCGATATTTGCTTCTTTGTCTTTGTAAGTTCCTATTGATAATAAAGGCCCGTCGAACTGATAATATCTCCATTCATACGCTGTATCTCCCAACTTTTGCTGGCTGGCCAGGTATTTGGCTTCTTCCAGCTTGCAACCTTTCCAGTTTTCGTCAAAAACATAGAAGGTTACATTCTTTTTGGATCTCTGGGCGTAGAGGCTGGTAGCGGCCAACGATATAACGAAGATCAACAGTGTTCTCATTCTGTATAGTTATAGATGGCAATTTAGATGATTTCCGCTTTACACGGTTTTTATTTTTCACTTCCGCTATATTCGCAGAACAAATAAATGGCACGCAATGAAAAAAATTATATTATTTGTTCTGCTATGGTGTGTCGGTTTCTATCGCCCAAATGGTACACAAGGTAACTAACACGCTGTACGAAGTCGGAGACTTCGTATTCCCTATGTTCTTCCGGGACTCTGTCCCGCAAAATGAATAGCGTTTGTAAAAGAGTAGCGTTGTAATCTTGTAGTTTCACTTCTCGCTTTCGGCCAACTTTAATCTCACAAAAATTTTGCTTAAGTTTGAATACACCATAAGTATTGCTACAATTGCTTTCCTATGCCAATTTCCATACAGGCCGACTATAGAGAGAACCCTTCCGGTATTCCGTAACTTCTTGCCGGGAATAAAGAAATATCATTGACTGTTCTTTGCCTGCCTGCAGGAGATTATATTATTAACCGCGCTATTGGAATAGAACGAAAATCGGCGGAGGATTTTGTACAGAGCATAATAGCCAATCGTCTGTTTGATCAAATAGCAAGACTGAAGCGGTCGGTATCGCGAACTTTGTTGGTGGTGGAAGGTAACCCTTATGCTACTGCTCATGAAATGCATTCTCATGCTATCCGGGGTGCCATATTATCTGTTTTGATCTCCTGGCAGGTGCCTGTTATATTTTCAAAGAGCAATGAAGATACTGTTGCATTATTGCTTACGATTGCCCGGCAGGATATGACCTTTTTACCGCAGATCGCTGCTTCGAAAAACCATCGTTCTAAAAAAATGGCAAACCGTCAATTGTTTTTTCTGCAGGGAATACCCGGCGTTGGGCCGCTGTTAGCGGCCAGGTTGTTAAAAAAATTCGGTACACTGAAAGCGGTTATCAATGCTACGGAAGAGGAATTAAAACAGGTTGAAGGTATAGGTGGAAATAACGCGAAGAAAATTTCTGGATTTATCAGTGCGCAATTCCCGGCTAACATTGGGTAATGAATTGGTTTAGAAAATATGCCGCCTCTCTATTTCAATATTCCGGGGAAGATGGTGGAAATATGGGCGGGTTTAAAGAAGTTTTTTAACTATCAGGAATGAGAAATAATAAAAAATTTTGAAGGAAGATTTGTAGATTTGATATAAGTTTTGTGAAATACAAGTTGGTGATCTTATGCCTGATGATACACAATAAAAATGCTGTTATGGAATTGATTATAGATCTTGACAATATACAGGACGCGTCAAAAAAGAAGTTTTTGCTTAGTACTTTAGAGTTTCTTGGCGTTAAGTTTAAAACCTCCGATAAGCCTCAAACTTTAGAGGAATATAATGAAGATATTGAAGCAGGTAATGCTGAAATTGAAGCGGGTGATTTTATATCTGCCGAAGATTTAAAAAGAGAAGCGGCAAAATGGTAGCCGTTTTGAGTAAGCGGGCAAGCGCCGAACTTGTAAAAGTCTATAAGTACATTTATAATAACTCTCCGCAAAATGCTGCAAAAGTCCGCGATGAGATAATTGATGTTACTATTAATCTTCCCAAACATCCTGAATTTTATCCTCCGGATAAATTTAAGAAAAATAATGATGGCAGTTGGCGGGCGTTCGAACTCCATAAATACCGGATATCTTATCGCGTTACGAAAACGGAAATACGAATAGTACGCGTAAGACATACGAGCCGATCGCCTAAGGGCTATTAGCGGGATTTACGGTTTCCCTATATAAAGAAATGAATAGGCTTGGGAGCGGCTTTAAAATAGTTTTTAAACAATAATGCTTATTCCCCCTGATTGAGCTTCATCTCTGTTCTTCTGCTTTACACAGCTTTTATTTTCCACTTCCGCTATATTCGCAGAACAAATACATAGCACACTTATGAAAAAAGTTATATTATTTGTTCTGTCCTGCTACAGTATATCTGTCTCTATGGCCCAAATGGTAACCAAAGTTACCGACCCGGTAGACTGGGTAAATCCGCTGATGGGCACCGATTCCAAACACAGCCTGTCTAACGGCAATACATACCCGGCCATCGCATTACCCTGGGGCATGAACATGTGGACGCCGCAGACCGGCAAAATGGGCAACGGGTGGCAGTACCAGTACAGCGCCGATAAAATAAGGGGATTCAAGCAAACCCATCAGCCCTCACCCTGGATGAACGATTACGGCCAGTTCAGCATTATGCCGGTTACCGGCACATTGCGTTTTAAGGAAGATGACCGTGCCAGTTGGTTCAGTCATAAGGCGGAAACGGTAATGCCCTACTATTACAGCGTTTATCTTGCCGACTACGATGTTACCGCCGAAATAACGCCAACGGAAAGAGCGGCCCGGTTCCGGTTTACTTTTCCTGAAACCGACAGTGCATATGTAGTGGTGGATGCTTTTGACAAAGGCTCATACATAAAGATCATCCCCGGTGAGCATAAGATCATTGGTTATTCCACCCGGAACAGCGGGGGAGTGCCGGACAATTTTAAAAATTATTTTGTTATTGAGTTCGATCATCCTTTCAGCAATGTAGCCACTTTTAACGGCGATAACCTGGATCTTACCCGCATGGAAGTAGAAGACGATCATGCCGGCGCGGTAGTGGCATTTAAAATCTTTAACAAAGGAGAACGCGTTAATGCAAAAGTGGCTTCCTCCTTTATAAGCCATGAACAGGCAGAGCTCAACCTGCGGGAGCTCGGTAATGATCCGTTTGAAACAGTTAAACAAAAGGGCCGCAACACCTGGAACAATACCCTCAGCCGCATTTTGGTGGAGGGCGGAACGGTAGACCAGGTGCGCACTTTTTACTCTACCTTATACCGCATGGTTTTTTTTCCCAACAAGCTGTATGAAAAAGATGTGAATGGCAATATCGTTCATTACAGTCCTTATAACGGGAAGGTATTGCCCGGCTACATGTTTGGCGGTACGGGATTTTGGGATACTTTCAGGGCCTTATATCCTTTTCTTAATTTAATGTTCCCTTCTGTTAATAAGGAAATGCAGGAAGGTCTTATCAACGATTATAAGGAAAGCGGCTTCCTGCCGGAATGGAGCAGCCCGGGCGCAAGACCGGTAATGATAGGCAACAATTCGGCTTCAGTGGTATCTGACGCCTATATTAAAGGACTTCGCGGCTACGATATACAAACTTTGTATGAAGCGCTGTTGCATGGAGCCAATAACGAAGGCCCGCACGGAACAGGGCGAAAAGGCGTTGAATATTATAACAGGATCGGCTACGTGCCTTACGATGTAAAGATCAAAGAAAATGCCGCCCGTACGCTGGAATATGCCTACGACGACTTTACCATATATCAA
>NZ_DAOMOZ010000161.1:0-11199 GCF_035444585.1 Agriterribacter sp. | reverse complement strand
GCCACGGTAGTAACGGTCATCCACACACAGGTTACAAAGGCCATGGTTGAAACAGGCCCTATTTTATCCTGGTGGTTTTTTAAAGGCACGCTGGCATCGCCGGCAGGCGCGCAGGTATCTACTACCAGGTCGGCAATTTCAAAAATATTTTTACCGCTTGAATGACGGGTTTGCTTTCCTTTGGCCTCTGCCGCAGACCCGAATGCAATAACTTTCATGCCCTGCCTTTTTGCCTCCAGGGCCACATCAATGTTTACATTGTTAATGCCCGAATGAGAGAACAGCCACATGGTATCCCGCTTATCGAATGTATGTCCTTTCATTATTTCCACACCGTATCCTTCCACTCTTTCTAAAAATACAAACTGGTGTACGCCCATTTGCCCGGTAATATTGGTAAAGAAAGTAAGCGGCAGCTCTACAATGGGATGAAAGCCCACAAATCCACCGATCCGCGGGTACATTTCTTCAATGGGTAAGGTAGCATGACCGCACCCAAAAGTATGCACCCAGCGGCCGCATTCAATGCTGTCGGCCATGATTGCCGCTGCCTTCTGTATGTTTTCCAATTGTGTATTTTCGATCCGGGTCATAATGTCCCTGGCATTTTTAAGCCATTCCAATGCTAACATGAGTATGAAATTTTAAAGATGAAAGTTTAATTTATTTTTTTAAAAATGAAAATGAAAAGCACTGCCATTACGCCAAGCTCTGCATACAGCAGAGTAATAAAATGTTGTATGCCATAGGTTTCCGCCACCATGCCCATAAAGTAATTAACCAGTATATTGCCGGTGATGGCGATCACCAGCACCAGGCTGAATGCGGTGCCCGATAAAGCGGTATAACGGCTGCCCACCAGCCCCAGCATGATAGGGAATCCTCCGGCTATGCCCGCCCCAAGCAGCAGGAGCGCCGAAAGCGCAGTAATAAAGGATGCTGTTGTTTGTAACACAACGATCCCGCAAAGAAACAAGCCGAAAGAAAACAACAAAATGCTCCTGGCAGTTATTTTACGAAAAACAGTTCCTGTCAGCAGGCGCATCAGTGTCATACCGGCTACACAAGCCGAAAGTGCGTACAGTGCATTGCCTTCCGAAAGGCTTTTTTGTTCAATCAAAAAAGTAGTTGTCCAGTTGTTTACGATCGCTTCAAGGCTGCTCTGGCAAAAAAGATAAAAAGCGATCAGCAGCAGCACCATATCTTTCAATAAACCGAAGCTTTTTTTCAAAGGCTGCCCCTGTGTTATTTTGGGTGAAGGGAAGCGGATGAGCAGGTAAAACAATGCAACGCCAACTGCGGTGACGGCTGCGCCCGAAAGAATGACGGGGTAGCTGTAATATTGCTTCAATATGCCGAGCACGAATGGCAGGCCCAGCGCTCCGATCCCGAAAGACACCCCCAGCAGGCTGAGGTTGGCGCCCTTGTATTCGCTGCTTATATCGGCAACTACGGCATTGGTAGCGCCGTTGATGATACCGCCGGCAGATCCGAAAATAAAGATGGAGAGTTGAAGCCATCCGGTGGATGGCGAATAAGCAATACCTGTAAAACCTGCTGCCAGCAACAGGCAGGCACTTACCAGCAATATTTTATACCCGTACCTGTCGCATACAGGGCCAAAAAAAAGCGATCCTGTAAGCAATCCCGCAGGCAGGATGGCAAACAAGGTTCCCGCTTCCCGCTTATCCAATGCAAAATTTTGCTGCAGTCCCTGCGATACGCTGCCCAATGTTAGCAGTGCGATGCCAAAAAGCAATAAGCCGCAACATGCAGAAATGAAAAGTGTTGTTTTATTGTATGCTGCCGGGATCATGGTTCTGTATATTTTTTAATGCTAAAAATGCGGCGCCGTACAAACACGCTTCGTTGCCCAATGCCGAAGGCTCAAACTTTGTGTGCTTAATGCTAACGGGCTGCGCCCAACGGCGGGCTTCCTCCATGATGTCGGGTAAAAACTGCAATGCCGGGCCAAATACACCTCCACCAAAAATGATCTTTTCGGGGTTAAAAAGACTTACGAGATTGGCCGATGCCATCCCCCAGTATTGAATGCATTGCCTGATCACTTTTATGGCGGCAGGATCGCCGTAGCTGTAAGCATTAAATACATGATGGGCTTTAATGTCTTTTAAGGGAATACGGCTTAACATGCTGGTTGCGATTTTTTCTGACTGCAGCAGTTCACGGGCCGATTTGGCAATGCCTTCTCCCGATGCATGCTGTTCAAAGCAGCCGCATGATATGTATTCCTCCCTGAAAGGCGTGGTCAATGCCATCCACCCGATAGCTCCGGATATACCCCGGGCTCCGTTTATGATATTGCCATCGGCCATAATGCCCGCACCTATTCCTGTGCCTACGGTAAGAAAAATAACGTTGCTGCATTGGCGTGCATTTCCTTTCCATATTTCTCCCAAAAGGCTGCACGAGCGGTCGTTATCAATGGTAATACCGGTGCTTTTACAGTTTTGCCGCAATTCATTCCAAAGCGGGTATGCTTCCCATCCCGGTATATTGGGCGCCCATACGGTACCGTTTGCCGGGTTACTGATGCCGGGCACAGCTACGCCTGCAGCAAGTATGCTTTTACCTTTTTGCTGCCATTCCGCTTGCAGTATGTTTATCTTTTGAGTAATAAATGCGCCCAGTTCGGCGCCCTGCCTGTTTTCAAGCTCTGCTTTTTCCTTATGTAATAATTCGCCGCTTTCCGAAAACACGCCAGCCAGTAATTTGGTCCCGCCCAGGTCAATGCCAAGTACAGCCATAGTACATATAGTTTTTAATGAACAGTAAAAGCAATAAAGGGCGGATGTTTTTGGAGTATGTAAGTTAAATTAAATGTTGGCAGCAATTGAATAAAAGGACCAGGCGTTTCAGGGTATATCACATACAAAAGGTGCTGTCTCAAAAGTTATGTTTTGCCACTAAGACCCGCCTTTTGAGACAGCACCTTTTGTATAATGGTTACACAGGATTTCCCAATGTTGTTTTTCTTAGGGGTCTACCAACCCGTAGTTTGGGTAAGGGTATATCCTTTTTCTTCGTATTGAATGATCTGGGACTGCCCTACAGGCGCCAGGTAAGCCTGATCCGTGAAAGGATTCCTGTTTTGTGCATTGTCCACCATCCAGAAGCCTACCAGCGAAGCGGCATTGCTGCCATCATAGGTGATGACTGTACCATCCGATTGCTTAACCTTTGTTCTGCCAATATAGGTATCTGTTAAATAAGCCGAAGCTTCAGCCTGCACATTTACCCAGGGGCCGAGGAAATAATCGGGATTGGTGCTGAAATCCATATAGTCAAGCTTCTCCCATCTTTTCAGGTCTAAAAGCCTTGTATGTTCAAATACAAACTCCATTCTTCTTTCGCGGCGTATTTCCCAGATCAAAGACGGCACATCTGCCTCCCTGTCCGGATCATCGGGCAGTGCACTTAGCATCAATGGCGCTGTTTGTTGCACACCTTTGTCGGTAGCTGCCGCATCAAGCGGGCGCAGGCGTATAGCGTTAATTGATTTATCAATATCTTCCTGGGTAACCGGGCTGCCACCGAGGTATTCTGCCAATACCGCTTTTGCTTCTATCCAGTTCAGTACTACTTCTGCCAGTCGCATAACAGGCGCATCGCTGGTATTGGTATTGCTGCCCCAGGCAGCGGGATAGGTTTTGCCTATATAGGTTATTGCGTCTCTTGATGCGAACTTATAGCCATACAAAAGCGTGGCGGAAGCAGTAAGCGCCCTGTCAACAAATGAAGCTTCAAACCGCGGATCTCTCGTTTTTGCCAGGTCGGCGATCTCAAAGCTTTCAACATCAGGCACACCTGAGTTTTGCCATACTTTCCCGTCATTGGCAATAAATGATTTGATCAGCACAAGATTAGGATCCACACCCACCACTTCTGTTCCATTTGAATAAGAACCTATACAGTGGGTTACCGTTAATGCCGCATCATATACCCTGTACAACAGCACTTCGGGGTGACCTGCCAGGCTTTCTGAAGAAAACAATGATTTGAAATCTCTTCCAAAACTATACTTGTTGCTGCTCATTACTATCTCAGCGGCCTCTACTGCAAACTCCAGGTATTTTTTTGCTCTCGCGGCGTCTATTCCGTGATAATGCTGGTAAGTGCCTTCAAACAACATGAACCTGGAAATGAATGCAGCAGCTATGTACCTGTTCAGGAGCTGTGTGCCGTCATTGTCGCGTATATTGGTTAAGGCATATTTGAAATCATCATACACATTATCCATTACCACCCCGCGGTCATCCCTGTCTTTGTATAAACCAGGCAGGTCATCATCGGCCACTACTTTGTCGAAATAAGGAACATCACCGAAAACACTTACCAGCCGGCTGTATTCAAATCCCCTGAAGAACCGGGCGACCGCTGTCCAGTGCCTGTAAGCATCTTCAGAAATGTTGGGCTTGGCCACGTTTTCAAGACGGTCAAGTAAAATATTTGATTTTCTTACCCATGCAAAATCCCAGGTAGGCCCTGCATAGGTTTGCAGCCATGCTGCCGCTTCTGATGTGGATCCCCTCGACGTTGGAACACTGCTTTCAAAACCTGCCTGCACGTTTTTGCCGGTAAGATCGTCTGAAAACGTATAGCCTCTTACCGGCGTATAATCGGCGGTGAAAGACGTATTGTACCCACTGAAATAATAAGGATAATAGCTGTTGACATACATACGGATATCATCTTCATTTCTCCAGAATTGTTCGTCAACATAGCTGGTCAAAGGAGGGCGGTCGAGTATATTTTTATTGCAACTTGCCAACAGGATAACTGCCGCCAGACTATATATTAATTTTATGTTCTTCATCATGATCGAGTTTAAAAGTTTAATTGAAGACCTGCAGAAAAGCTTTTAAAAGCCGGCACGCCTGTGCCTGTACGGCCCGAATTGTAGTTGGAACCATTCCACATGGAATAGCCGCTTATGCTTTCAGGGTCAATAGGTAGCCCTTTTAGGTGATCCCATGTGATAAAATTCTCCAGCGCTATATATACTCTTAAAGTATTGATGTGTGCCTTGTTAAGCAATGTTTGCGGCAAAGAATACCCTACCGTGAGGTTTTTCAAGCGCATATAGGCCATATTCAGCAGGTACCTGTCCTGCACCTGCATATTATTGGTTGTATTGACGCCGGCGTTGTTATAAGCAGCGGGATAAAACGCGTCAGGCGTTTCGGGTGTCCAGTAATTGCCTGCGATGGCCTCCGGCATGGCGCCATCCGAAGATTGAAAGCCGGGGATGCTTAAGAAGCCCTGTCCCCAGATCTTACGGCTGGCTACACCCTGGAAAAACGCACTGATATCAAAACCTTTATAATCAGCTCCTATTCTGAAGCCGTATTCATATCTTGGATTGGAATTGCCTATTACTTCCAGATCACCGTGGTCGTCTAATGTACCCTTGCCATTATTGAGCTCTCCATCCCCGTTCACATCTTTAAATTTCACATCGCCGGGGCCAAACCTGAAGTTGGCAGAATTTTGTAAAAATGCCTGGTAAACCGGCTTCTTGCCATCCGGTCCGGGCTTCAACTGGAAAGCCTGTCGTCCGGTATACAGCCCGGTTTCTGCATCCGTTAATGTGATCAGCACCGGATTGCCCGAACCGTCAAGCGCAAAATCATCTTCCTGATATAGCCTGTCTGTACGATATCCCCATATTTCGCCTATCACTTTGCCATTATAGTTTCCTGTAACCTGGGTGCCTGAACCATAGGCAGCTAAAATGGTTTTTGAATCAGAAAGATTACCGCTGATGTTGATGCCTAATCCGTTTTCAAACCTGTGGTTGAAAGAAAGACCGAGATCCCAGCCTTTGGTTTTCAGCGTGCCGTAATTGCTCTGGGGAGCACCTGCGCCAAAGGTTAAAGGAATGCCTTCTGCAGGCACGATCATATTGTTGGTATTTCTCTGGAAGATATCAAAATTCACATTGAGCCTGCCATTTAAAAACCCTGCATCTACTCCAAAGTTGGTGGTTACAATATCCTGCCAGCGTATGCTTGCAGCAACAGCGGCCGGAGAACCCACATAATTTACCCTTGCCCCGTTGCCGCCGATCCATGTAGATTGTCCGCTGGGCATTATTGCTATATACAGGTTATTGGGAACGCTTTGATCCCCGATAGAACCCCATGAGCCACGGAATTTAAGGAAGCTCAATACGGGGCGGGTCCATTCCATAAACGTTTCTTCACTGGCTACCCAACCTGCAGAGAATGAAGGGAACCAACGCCATTGCAGATCTGTCGGAAACTTCGAGGAGCCGTCGTAACGAAGGTTACCTTCGAGGAGGTATTTTTCTTTGAAAGCATAGTTGATGCGGCCAAAATACCCTAACTGTGCTTCCCAGAATTTATCACCGTCAACGGTTTGGGTGCCTGTTCCGAAATTAAACTGTGGATTTGTTATATCCGACAGGTTAGTGATCTGTGAAAACTGCCATTCGGTTGTAGCTGTAACACGGTTCAAACCTGCAATGAATTTAAACCTGTGATCACTGCCTAAATCAAGGTTATACGTTGTATAGGCATTGATGGTATTGGTGAGGAAATTGGTAGCCGTTCTGGCAAGGTGGTCGGGGTTTGCGCCATACGAGGTATAGGTATCGTACGACAAATCGTAAGCCGCTATAGCTCCGGGGTCAGTAGCAGACACTACCTGTCCTGCATCATTTACATACACCTGGTTACCATCTGCATCAACCCTGGCTTTTGGTGCAACCCATGAATTGCGGGCAGTGTACCTGGTGCCCGGGCGCTTCCACAACTCCTCCTGGTTGGTGTAGGTATAGTCAAAATCTACTTTCCAGTTGCTTAATATATTTACGGTGGCGCCGAGGCTCATGTTTGTATAATTCTGCAGGATATTCGCGGTATTGGCTGCTGCCATTTCGCTTACCGGGCTGCGGATGGGATCGCCGTTCTCGTCATTGCCAAAGGGATATAAAGGTCCCCAGCGATACAGGTACAGCCAGGGATCGGCAGTGGTAGAACTGGTTACATAGGGATATTCTTTGTTTCTTCTTGAATACAATGCGCCACCCCTTACGGTGAGGTATTTGTTGATCTCACTGGATATTTTCAGAGAAGCGTTATATCGCGTAAACCGGTCTTTTTTAGCGGGCTTTATCATACCGCTCTGATCCAGCAGCCCCAATCCCAGATTATAAGATGTTTTGCCAGTGGTAAGCCCGAATGAGAGATTGTGCTGTTGCGTGGGAGCCCATTCTTTTATCATATAGTCGTAAGGATCGTATGTGCGCGTACCCATTTTTTGATTGGAGCCCTGCACAAACCAGTCTCTTCCAAAAACCGTAGGGTCATCTTTACCTATTGTGCTGCCATACTTTTCATTCCATGCAACCGCCTTTTCATAGCTTCCCCTGTCTACATAGTAAAAAGCGCCTGTTGGAGTAAAAGTGCCTACACGTTCTGCAGCGTCAACAGTATACTTTAAGCCGTTCACGCGTGCCATCTCCAGGTCTTTCCATACATTTTGCCAGGAAAAGTTGTTTGTATAGCTCACCTGGGGCTTACCGCCGGCGGCGCCTTTTTTGGTGGTGATCAGTATTACGCCGAAGGATGCTTTTGAACCATAAATAGAAGCTGCTGCCGCGTCTTTTAAAATGGTTATATTGGCAATATCATTCGGGTTTACGAGTTGTATGCTGGGTATCTCAACGTTATCAAGCAATATCAGTGGAGAAGCGCCACCCTGGAAAGAACCCATTTGTCCGCGGATCCTGATAATAGGATCAGAGCCTATTTCACCGCTGGGCACGGTAACGCTTAACCCGGGTGCCCCACCCTGCATTGCCCTGCCTACATCAGCAATGGGCCTGTTCTGTACAGATTTCTGCACATCAATGGTGGAAACTGCGCCGGTAAGGTTCCCTCTTTTTTGCGTGCCATATCCAACCACTACTACCTCACCCAGCACATTGTCTGCACTTTCAAGCTCAATACTGAGCGCACTGCCGGTGGCTATCGTAGCAAAGGTGGTTTTAAATCCTACAAAAGAAAAGCTTAGCCTTTGTCCGGTTTGCGCAGTAATGCGGAAGTTACCGTTTTCATCGGTGAGTGTATTGCTGTTGGTAGCAATATTGGTTACCGATACACCGGGGAGCGGCTCTTTTTCATTTTTAGATACGACGCGGCCGGTTATGGTTATCTCCTGTGCCGGCAGCGACAAATGACAAAGCAGAATGCCTGTCAGGAGCAAGAAGCGCTGAAGTCTGGTCATAGCAATCGTTTTAGTGATAAAGATTAATGGAAACTTATATTTGCTGTTGCCGGTTTAAAGCGGCAATGGCTAAAATTTTTTAAATGGTTTGTTTTAACGGATCAATTTCCAACAAGGTAAATATAAAAATGCAATAACCTGCAAAAAACAGATTAAAAATGCAAAAAACATTAGATAGCTGCAATTGTTGTCACTCAAGCCTGCTTCCCGGATTCCAGGGCCTTTCGTACGTTTTTGTTTTTTGCTATAAGCTGCTTTGCCGTTTGCCGGTCAACATTCAGTTCCTTCATAACGATATTTACTCCCCGGGCGATCAGCTTGTTGTTGCTCAGTTTCATGTCTACCATTTTGTTCCCTTTTACCCGGCCCAATTGTATCATCACTGCTGTTGAGATCATGTTTAATACAAGCTTTTGAGCAGTTCCCGCCTTCATACGGGTACTGCCTGTAATAAATTCTGATCCTGTTACTATTTCAACGGGGTATTGTACAGATGCTCCAAGCGGTGTGTTGAGGTTGCAGGTGATACAACCTGTGAGCAGTCCGCATTTCCCGGCACTTTCCACACCCCCGATAACATAAGGCGTGGTTCCCGAGGCAGCTATACCAATAATGGAATCCGATTTGTTGATCGCATACTCTTCCAGATCATCAATGGCTTTATCCTTGTTGTCTTCCGCAAATTCAATGGCTTTTCTTATAGCGCCATCCCCTCCGGCCATAATGCCTATAACCCAGTCGTCGGGCACACCAAAGGTTGGCGGGCATTCGGATGCATCCAATATACCAAGCCTGCCGCTGGTACCGGCGCCTATATAAAAAAGACGCCCCCCCTTTTTCATTCTTTTTACAATGGCGGTTACAAGGGCATGTATCTGGGGAATGGCTTTTGCCACTGCCAGTGAAACAGTCTGATCTTCACGGTTGATGCCTTCCAGTATTTCCATTACCGTCATTTTCTCCAAACCGTCGAAACGCGATGGCATTTCTGTTGTAAGCATTGTATTCGTTTATTTTAGCCGTATAATTCTTACAAAAAAACGCATTAACATGCATAAATATAGATGTTATACTGAATAAAACAGCATTTATGGTAAAAATTAATTGCAGATCACAGAACCTATTGCACATTATCCAGGGTTTGTGATATCCTTTCTTCAACCTACCTTTGCAGCTTACCATATAATAAGTATGAAATTCGGAGTAGTTGTTTTTCCCGGCTCAAATTGCGACAGCGATATGATTTATGCGTTGCGGGAAGACCTTGGCCATGAAGTGATTGAGCTGTGGCATAAGGATAAAGATCTGAGTCTTTTTAATAAAGAGGATTGTATTGTTTTGCCGGGGGGATTTTCTTTTGGTGATTACCTGCGCTGCGGGGCGATCGCCAGGTTCAGTGCTATGATGCAGAGCGTAATTGGATTTGCTCAAAGGGGAGGAAAGGTTTTAGGCGTTTGCAACGGGTTTCAAATATTATGCGAAGCGGGTTTGCTGCCCGGCGTTCTGTTGCGCAATGAAAACATGAAATTCGTTTGCCGGAACGTATATATAAAAGGAAAAGACGGCATACCACTGAAAATCCCTTTGGCACACGGGGAAGGAAGATATTATGCAGATGAAAAAACGCTCAACCTGCTGGAAGAAAACAACCAGGTGATCTATCGTTACTGTAATGCATCGGGAGAAATAACCCCTGCTGCCAATCCCAACGGGAGCCTGCGCAATATAGCCGGCATAACCAATGCTGCCCGTAACGTTTTTGGCATGATGCCGCATCCCGAAAGAGCATGCAGTGAAGCACTCGGAAATACCGATGGTCGAAAAGTATTGCGTGATCTGCTTGGTGCGGAAAAAATCCTTGTACCCGCGGATTGATACTTTTGACAAATATTTAAGTCTTTTTGTGTGAAATTTACCGGGCATCTGCGTTTAAAATAAAGTTTTGCATTATGAAAAAAACTATATTATTTACGGTTCTTATATTTTTAGCAAGCGCCATTGCCGCACAGGACGGGTCTGCCAGAATGGTGGATTGGAATTTTTCGTCTAAGAAAGTTGCCGCCGACACCTATGAGATCCGGTTCACGGCTGACATAAACGGCAAGTACCATATGTATGCCCAAAACGTAGGTGTTGAAGGCCCCGTTGCCACTTCATTCACTTTTACCCGCAACCCTTTGATAGTGTTAAATGGTAAAGTAAAGGAAATTGGCAAAATGGTCAGTAAGCACGAAGCGGTATGGGACGGCGATGTAAACTATTATGAAAATAAGGTGGAATTTGTACAATTGGTAAAATTGAAAAAGAACATCAAAACGAATGTAGGCGGCTCTGTAGAATTTATGGTGTGTGATGATAAGGAATGCTTACCGCCGGCAGAAGTTCCATTCAAAATAAATATCGGGGGATAAAATATTCAGGGTAGGGGTCAGGAAAATAAAAGGGATCGTATATTTTTTATACGGTCCCTTTTTCAATGCGTAAAAATGTTACTATGTTACAATGCAATTTGTTTTTCCTGCATCATTTTGCGCAGGTTGATTAAACCATAACGCATACGTCCCAAAGCAGTATTGATGCTGCAATCGGTTAACATAGCGATTTCTTTAAAGCTTAATTCAGCGTAATGTCTTAAAATGATCACTTCGCGCTGATCTTCAGGCAAACGATCAAGCATTTCGCGAACGCGGTCGTGACTCTGGCGCTGCATCATCCGGCGATCAACTCCATCTTCTGAAAAATTGATCACTTCAAAAATGTCGCGGTCGTCACCTGTTTTTATAGCAGGCGTACGTTTAACCTTGCGGAAATGATCTACGCACAGGTTATGGGCAATACGCATGGCCCAGGGTAAAAACTTTCCTTCTTCTGTGTAACGGCCACTACGGATGGTGTCAATAACCCTGATAAAAACATCCTGGAAAA
>NZ_DAOMOZ010000160.1:0-11363 GCF_035444585.1 Agriterribacter sp. | reverse complement strand
CATTTTCATCTCCGGCTTTTCACCCGAAAGCCCTTTGATTAAGAAATAGATCTGGCAGGTCTTCTGGCTCGGTTGCTGTTGAACACCTTCCCGCAGCGCCCGGAGGGGCCACAGTGGTATGAAGATCCAACAGGTGAGTGTCCGTTCGGATAGAGTGAATACTGCGTGAGAAATATACATTAACTATTCACTACTGACAACTCACTAACCTTACAGCTACGGGGATAGCGCCGGATTTACACCGGACTTCCCTTTTAATGGCGCCGCAGCGCCAACCAAATACGAGGCAAAGATGATCACGGAAAATGGAAATACCAAAAAAGAAATCTGAAGCGGATACAAAGCACCAAGAAACCAAATCCCAAAAAACAAATAAAACCTGTCCGCCGGGGTGGGTAAAATACAGATGCTCCGTTCATCAGCGGGACAGACTAATATAATTCGAAGCTGAAATTTCGAAATCCGAAACAAATTCAACGATAAATAAAAAACGACAAATTCAAAATTGAAAGCCTTCCCCTGCAACCTGTACGCTGCACCTTGAAATCTGCACCCTGCAACCCAAATCAATTTTAAATCTCAAATCTCAAATTATTCCCCACCGCCTCTTTCGCTTTTTCAAACCGTTCTTCATAATCACCGCTGATGTTGGCCCAGGGCGTATTTTGATTGATCATAATATCCTTATAAATATGATACAACCTTTCTCTTGTTTCAGGATCGGGGTATTCTCTCAGCTCATCCTTCACCCAGGGAAGATCGGTATTGCACAAGAGGTAAAGATCATATTTCCGGTTAACGATCTGTTCAATGATCCATTGATGGCATTTGTCAAAAACAAATTCACACCACACTTTCATCACATACATATTGGTATCTATAAAAAGAAGCGGAGGACCAACTGTATCCTTCGCCGCAGCCAGTACCGATGAAACTGCTTTGTCTTCCAGTTCAATCTGGCCTTTTGCGATCGTTAACAGGTTATCGTAGCTGTAATTTGTTCCATGCTTTAAAAGATACTCCCTTGCATATTCTCTGCACCATATGGTTTGATAATAGCCGGCCAACTGTTCGCACAATGTGCTTTTACCTGTTGATTCGGGGCCAATGATCACAATTTTTTTCAGTTGCTGCATAGTGAAAGTTAAATTGCCCTGCTTCTTTTGTTATCCATGACGGAAATTAAAAACAGAACGCGAAAGGACAAAGTTTGCAGCAGGTTATTATCCTATGCATCCGTTAAAGAAGGAAGCAGCGCGATGTAAAAGCGAAACAATATCTTTATATTCAAAACGATCATTCATGAAAATTGCTGTTCTGGGCGCCGGTATGGTTGGACGTGCCATTGCTGAAGATCTCGCCACCACTTTTGATGTTACTTCATTCGACAAAAGCCCTGAATCGCTTGCTGTGCTTGCGCAAAGGGCGCCTTCCGTAAAAACACGGCAATACAATCTTTCTGAGCACGGTGAATTCAACGTTTTGCTTGAACCTTTTGATATGGTGGTAACCGCCGTTCCCGGCTTTATGGGCTTCAACCTTTTGAAGCAGGTTATTGAAGCAGGAAAAAACGTGGTTGATATTTCTTTTTCGCCCGAAGACACGCTGCAGCTGGATGCGCTTGCAAAAGAAAAGAACATTACCGCTATAGTAGACTGCGGTGTGGCGCCCGGCATGAGCAACCTGGTGCTGGGCCGCTATAACGAAGAAATGACAGTGAATAATTTTGAATGTTATGTTGGAGGATTGCCCAGGATCAGGAAAAAACCATTTGAATACAAAGCGCCGTTTTCGCCGGTTGACGTAATTGAAGAATATACACGCCCGGCAAGGTTGATGGAAAATGGCCATATTGTTACCAAATCCGCATTAACGGAAATTGAACTGATGGATCTTGAAGGCGTGGGCACCCTGGAGGCCTTTAATACAGATGGGTTGCGATCCATTTTATACACCATGCCTCATATTCCGAACATGAAAGAAAAAACCCTCCGCTACCCCGGGCACTGTGAGCTTATTATTGCGTTGCAGCGAAGCGGCTTTTTTGGTACAGGCACTATCCCCTATAAAAGCTTTGATATTTCACCGCTTGAGTTTTCCTCCGCAATTTTATTCAATGAATGGAAGCTACAGCCCGGCGAAGAAGAGCTTACTGTTATGAAAATACTGGTGGAAGGAGAGAAGCAGGGAGTAAAACAGGCTATTGAATACAGCCTGCTGGATCACTATGATTTAAAAAGCCAAACTACTTCCATGGCGCGTTCTACCGGCTATACCTGCACCGCTGCAGTGCATCTTATTGCTCAAAAGCTCTTTAAGAAACCCGGTGTTTTCCCGCCCGAAAAAGTAGGCAGGCACCAGTCTTGTTTCGATTTTATGATCCGGTACCTGAAAGAACGGAATGTAACTTGGGAAAAAAAGCAACTGCTGTAAAACAAAAAAAGAGACATGCGCTGGCACATCTCTTTATATTTCTTATCAAACCAATTACCTTATTCAGCTTCTGCCACCACTTCCTTCACCTCGGGCACCATTCTTTTCATCATGCCTTCTATACCTGCTTTTAGCGTGATCATGGAAGAAGGACAACCGGAGCAGGAGCCCTGCAGCATAAGATTCACTACACCATCATCATAACTCCTGAACTGTATAGCGCCGCCATCCATTTCAACGGCAGGCTTTACATAATTATCAAGGATCTCTTTAATTCTTTTTACAACATCATCGTCATCGGCGGCTACGCTGTTGGATGCTTCCGGTTTTAATACCGCTACTTCTTCTTCATTGATGATGGCTTTGCCTTCTTCGAGGTATTCTTTTAAAAAGCTGCGTATGGAAGGGATCACATCCTGCCATTCGGTTTCAACCGTTTTTGTGAGCGTTACAAAATTACTGGCGATAAATACCGATTTTATGAATGGAAAGCCAAAAAGCTCCTGCGCCAGGGCAGAAGGCTTTGCCGTTTCAATATCCGGGAAATCAATGCTTTTACCGGGATACAGCAGTTTATTGGCAACAAACTTCATGGTTTCGGGGTTCGGTGTCATTTCCGTATAAATGCTTATAACCGGGTTACCTGTCCTGATCATACTCGCTGATTTAGGATGCAAAGATAAAAAGATTTATGCTTTCTTAGCCCGTTTTCTACTGCCCGTTACCGATTAGGCAATCATTTAACGATTCCGTACATTCGGGAAAAGAATAATGGTTCCTTAGTTCTAAATCCTTCTCTTTTATAACCAATAAACTGAATATCATGATCTCTCCAAAAATTCAAAAATCGTTGAACCAGCAGGTCCAGTTAGAGGCTGAATCTTCTCAAATATACTTAGCGATGGCAAGTTGGGCAGAAGTAGAAGGGTATAACGGCATTTCCGATTTCCTGTTCAAACACTCAGATGAGGAACGGATTCACATGCTGAAACTGCTAAAATTCATTAATGAAAGGGGAGGACACGGAATTGTTCCGGCACTTCCACAACCCGCTCAAAAATACAAGGGCATCCGGACGCTGTTTGAACAGGTACTGAATCATGAAATTCATGTAAGCACTGAGATCAATAAACTGGTAGACATCTGCCTGGAAGAAAAGGACTACACCACGCACAATTTCCTGCAATGGTATGTAAGCGAGCAGATAGAAGAAGAAGCGCTTGCCCGGAGAGTGATTGACAAGCTCAAGCTCATCGGCGACGACAAGGGCGGTTTATATTTGCTTGACCGGGATATTGTTACTATTGAAGGCACGCTTAAAACAGAAAAGGGGGGCAGGGGCTAAAATTACCCTATGTCATTTTTTTAAGGTCGGGCTTCCGGTATGCTGCCCATTAAACAAAACCTGATAGCAAAAAACCAATATTTATGTTATTTGCCGTGGGCTTCCCTGTTCGATACCCAGCGCACAAGAGAATTATTTCAGCATAATCCTACCATACTTCCGTTCGGGAAGAAGCAAATGAAGTAAAAATATACGTATATGATTACGATGCCCGGCATTTTAAAGAATATAGTCCGGCGCATATATCTGATTGCTTTTCGTCCCGCGATAATGAGCATATTACATGGATCAATATTGACGGGCTGCGAAAGCAGGATGTAGAAGCGATTTGCAACCGGTTTGGTGTACACGCCCTGCTGATAGAAGACATTCTCAGTGTAGGACAGCGCCCCAAGATGGACGATGTGGAAGGGATTTTATTCTGCCTGCTCAATATGCTGTATTTCAATGAAGCCACCCGAACGGTAGAAACCGAGCAGATCAGCATCGCCGTGGGAAAGGATTTTGTTATTTCTTTCCAGGAAGACGGATCAAGGGATGTGTTTGACCCAATGCGGAACAAGTATGAATTATGGATGATGGAGGCAGGGAAAGAAAACAGCGCAAAAAAGCTGGCCAGCTATGGTGCTGGCTTCAGGTATGCGCTAAGTTGGAGCCCCGACAGGAAAAAACTCTGCTATATTGACAAGGCAGGAAAAATAAAGATTTATGACCTGGGCGCCAACCAAACCCATGAAGCAGGCCAGGCATTACGCTACACACACGGAGACCTGGAATCCTTTTCCTGTAGCTGGAGTGCCGACAGCAGGTGGCTGGCTTACCAGAGAGATCTTGCCAACTGGCATTCGGCCATCTTTATTTACGATACAAAAAACAAAAATGCACAACAGGTCACCAGCGGGTATTACAACTGCAGCGCCCCGGCATTTGACCCGGAGGGAAAATACCTGTTCCTCCTTACTGCCTAAAAATTCATGCCTTATTACGGCGATATTGACAATTCCTTTATTGATGGTATATGTTGACCCGGTTCAGGAATGGAAACAGCTGTTTACAGATGCATGGCGTTTGGAGCGGGATTATTTTTATGACCCTCACATGCATGGAGTTGACTGGAACCTGGTTCCGGGAGGGGCATGGTGTTGATCCCGATATTGAAGTGCCGGAAGATCTAACGGCAATGGCTAAAGGTGTTGACCCGCAGTTGGAAAGAGCTATTACAGAAATTAAAAACCTGGTTAAAACAAAAGGATATACAGCGCCTGAAATGCCGGCGTACGAAAAACGGTAAACATTGCTATCCAGTATAAAAATATTATATTTATTATTATTATAAACCGTAAAACAATTACAATGAGAAAAAATTTATTTCTGCTAACAATAGCCTTAGCATTACTTAGCTTAGCATCCTGCAAGAAAGTATGGGATTACGTAAAAGATCACCCCAATGGATACGCCGATAATTGCAAGGTGGATAAAATTTATTTTACCGAGTATTTCCTTGACCCTATCAGTACATCGGATTATATACCTTTCAAGGACACGGCCAATTTCACTTACAATGCTAAGGGTCAGCTAATTTCCATTGATTATGCTTCTGATGCACATCACCTTAATATAGACCCTAATCCAATCATCGGGTTTGCTTTTGCATATGACAGTCAGGGAAGATTATTGGGATTCTTTGAAAGAGGAAAAATTTCTTACAATGGTTATTATGTTGGAGCGTTCGCTCATAAATATACGTATGTAAACAATAACCTGATCATTGATTCAACTTTTAAAAATTACATCACCGCTTCGCAATCTGGCGATAACTTAGAAATATCGTATGGAGATATTAATGGTGTAGATTCAATATTTTTAGATAGCTGGGGCAGAATAGTTAGGCATGGAAGTACAACATACAACTACGATGCATCGGGTAACCGTATAATACCCGGAGTAAGGTATACCAGCAAAAAAAGCATGCTTCAAACCGACAAAACATTGATGTTCATTACTCGTGACTATAGCATCAACACACCTGCTGGCATTGCTACCCAGTTCAATTCAAATCAGTTACCTGTAAAATTCAATCCCGGCGAGCCTGCATTATTTGTAACTACCATTTATTCTAATCAACATAGTTTCGAAAAGCAGATTGCCAAAGTAGCATACCAATGTAAATAACAGGGCTGCAGAACCCTTTCTTTTACATAGAGATCTTAATAAAATAAGGCCGCCTTTAAAACTTTTGAAGGCGGCTTTTCATTGAGTTTTTGGATAAAGTTTTCTAACAGTAATATATAATGTAAAAACAAATTTTCATTATATTAAAGTCCTGAACTCCTTTATTTATTTATGCTACACCCTGTATTTCGTAACTTTAGTTTGGGAATACTTTTAAAGCTGTGTGTATGCAACAACAATGTACTTCACTGCTGCTTCGCTGCTTATTTTCATGCAAACCGCTTGCTCGCCCGCTAAACAGGTTACCGCTTCCAGCGAAGAAATTGTGCAGGCGATTACCAACGATAACTGGGTATTCGTTGCCGACAGGGCGCTTCCGCAACGCGGGCGTTCAAGAAACTTAACCGGGCAGTACGAAGTGCGTTGCAGCAGGGATACCTTAATCGCTCACTTACCATATTTTGGCAGGGCGTACTCCGGCCCGATTACGGAAACGCGTAGTCCGCTGGATTTTAAAACCACAGATCTTACCATCAGCAAAGAGCAAAACGATAAAGGACGGTGGAAGATCACGATCAGCCCAAAAGATTACAGGGAAGTGCAGTCTTTCGATTTTATACTTTTCAGCAATGGCTCAGCGCAATTAAATGTACAGCTTACCAGCAGATCCCCCATCAGCTTCAATGGTTCTGTAAAACCCGGAAAGTAAACCCGGCTATGGTATAACACGAAATCAATAAAAGCAGGTCATACTGTCGCCCTTCCCATAAAAGGATCGGTGAACCCTTCTTTACCCGTTTCCACCCTTCCGGCATAGCGCTTTTCAAAATCATCATAACCGGCTGCTTTTATGCTAAAGTCGTACCACCCATGACTATCCTTAAGATTAAGCACAATGCTTTCGCTTCCCCCTTTTGAAAGTTGCCTCTTTATGCTTTTTTTTTCGTAGGCATTGTCTTTGATCTCAATATGCAAGGCGTTTGACGGATCGGTATTGGTGAGAATAAGCATAATATTGCCGGTTGGCTTCTTATCCCGTGTTCCCGTATCATACCGGCAGTCGGCGTCCAGCAACGGGTCTGCCGCCGTTCCCGCAAATTCACGATAGAAGCCATTAGGTCCATACAAACGAAGGTGATATTGTTTATTATCAAATGCAGCACATGGCCAGCTATAGGTCAGGCTATCGCCGGCTGAAACGGCAAAAGACCAGTTGCGCGCATTTTCTGCAACGCCTTTCTCATCTGTAAATTTACCCGGCGCATATACCGTAAAAGGAGTGCCGGCCGATCGTTGTCCGAAAACAGCATTGCCTGCTTCCATTTTAAGTTCAACTGCAGTTTTATCAGCGTTCATTTTACTGTTTGCATACAGCTCATATGGCAGTGCCGGGGATGGGCGAATGCCTTTTTCCTGGCCCGGCAAAACACCGGAAGAAACAGTATCCAGCATTACTTCCTCAATATCCTTAGCCGATAGTTGTTGATATCCCGAAGGTTCTTCTTTGAACTTAGCGTTATAAATGTCTTCTACAAACCGGTCGCGTTCAAGAAAAGGGATCTTTTCTATCCGCCTGCCATTAAACGGACTGAATGCCGAGGTGAGATCGCCGCATATGGTCCGGCGCCATTGGCTTATATTATCAAGCCTTATGTTTTTATTGAATTTTTTATTTACAAACCCTTCCAGGAATTGCAGCGTGGAAGTATGATCGAAAAGCTGCGAACATACTTTACCGCCGCGGCTCCAGGGCGAAGCAATAACCATAGGAACCCGAAAGCCAAGCCCTATAGGCGCTTCACGCGACTGTTTGGGTGCTACGCCCAGCTTACGTTCACTTTCCATACGAACGTGCTCTATCTCCGTATCAATGCCTGCAGAGCATTTGCCGGTTTGCGGTTTATTGTTATCGGGAACAGAGAACGGCGGGATATGATCAAAATAACCATCGTTTTCATCGTAGGTCAGAATAAAAATGGTTTTCTTCCACACTTCCGGGTTCTTTGTAAGGATGTCGAGGATCTCGGATACATACCATGCGCCATACCAGGGCGCGCTTGGATGATCGGAAAAATTTTGCGGGCTGGCCAGCCACGATACTGTTGGCAGTTTCCCCTCATTCACATCCTTCCTGAACTGGTACAGCACATCTCCCCCGGGCACAGTAACTTCACGTTCTGCATTGCCTTCCGTATATTTTAAAGTGGTTATTTCATGATAAGCGGGATCTCCGCTGTTCACCACAAACGCATTCCGGTACAATTGCTTTTCTTTTTCGGATAACTTTTCAAAGCTTTCTCTATTCCATTTTTTCAGCTCATTCCTGGCATTATCCAGTACTTCCTGTTTTTTAGCAAGATCGGTTTGAATTTTTTTGGCAGCTTCATCTGTTGACGGGCTTGCTTCCTGCAACTTGTTTATCTCACCTGGCAACTCATCAGCCAGCTTTTGCAGGTTTCGTATGTAACGCGGCGAAAACTTAACATTAAAAGCGGCAAAAAACTCTAAAAGGTTACAGCCAAAATTTGCCAGCCAGGATCGTTCCTCTCCTTTAAACCCGCCGCCACAGCTTATTTCGTTCTGATAAAATTTCCAGGCGATATCGTTTTCGCTGAGCAGTTCAGGAAATGCCTTCCAGGGCATCTTTGCGTAGCTGAAATTTTCATTGCGCATATTGGCCTGTACTACACCATCCTGCTCATGGCTTACCTTTCCCGTCCAGAAAAAAGAACGGTTGGGTGTAGTGCTTGTCATGGCCGAAGAAAAATTCTGATCACAAACTGTAAATGCATCAGCCATCCCGTAGTTAAACGGCAGATCAGCTCTGTTGTAATATCCCAGGGTCAATGGCATATCGGAATATCTTTTGTTCCCCGAACGCTTCGCAGTTAACCATTTATCGTATTTACCCGAATTGTGCGCATCAACCTGGCTTGGGCGTGAATGCGGCAGATCGCCCATCCACGTTACTTTAGAATCTTTTATGTTCAGGCGGAAAGGTGCATATGTTTCGCCCGCAGCATTGGTTTGCAGCCAAACCGGCTTTTTGTCGGGCAATGCAATAGCCCGTGGATCATTAAATCCCCTCACCCCCTGCAAGCTG
Source organism: Agriterribacter sp. (assembly GCF_035444585.1). Taxonomy (GTDB): domain Bacteria; phylum Bacteroidota; class Bacteroidia; order Chitinophagales; family Chitinophagaceae; genus Agriterribacter. The sequence continues at coordinate 2,310 of NZ_DAOMOZ010000160.1, read as the reverse complement.
CCAAAACAGTGATCAAAGGACCTGTTTTCCTGCATCAGGATAACTACATGTTCTGCATCAAGATAAGTGCTTCCCGCCGGGGGATCAATGGCAAAAGCCTTTTGTACAGATGCGGGAAGGAGCGTGGAAAAACCGGCAGCGCCGGATAACAAAACTGATTTCCTGATAAATTCTCTGCGTGAATCCATTGTAGCTTTTTTGGCGGTAAACAATTGTTGAGCTATAGTTGATTTTTATTGTAGACTGAAAAAGCAGGCTCTTTTAGTTATGGCAATGAAGTTAAGATTTTTGTTTAAAGTTTATATATGCTATTCGTATTTGCCACAAAGACACAAAGATTCACAAAATATTCCCGTGCAACTTAGTGCCTTAGTGGCTTAGTGGCATTAAAGGTCTCAATCACTTTATCTTCTTTCCCGGCCTATTACCAGGCTCAGTTTACATTGTACAGTAAAATAAGAATCGTTCCTGCTGCTGTTGCCCCGTATGGCGCCAGGTGTTACTACAACTGAGGGATCCAGTTCTCTTTGCCTGTTGTGTAACTGCAGCGCATAGGACGCCTGGCCGGGAGAGAGGTATTTCTGAAATAAGGAAGGATCAATATACCTTGTGCTTACATCATCCAGATAATCTGTCCGGGTAATGCGATGCAATAGCTCAACGCGAAGATTCAGTAAGGCAGAGCATTCGAATTGTATACCAACTCCAACAGGAAAATTCAATTGGGTAAGTTTATATACTTCCCTTTCAGAATATTCCGCAAAGCCCTGCCCTTCGGTGTGCAGTTCGTTCAGCGCTATCCATTCGCCGTTAAGACAGGTCCAGGGGTCAAAGTGAAACAAACCAATACCGCCAACCAAATAGGGTGAAAATGTACTCGCTTTGCTATTTGCCTGAAAAATCACCAACGGGTGCAATTCGGCAAGCAGCAGCAATTCTGTGATACGGCTTTTAAAACAGAGATTACGACGGTAGCGGCTGCGTGCTTCGGAACGGTCATTTTTTAAAATGCTGTCGTACGCCATAACATTACCCATGTTAAATTCCAGCCGGGCACACAGGGCATACCTGTAGCTAAAATTCACAAAAATGCCGCCGCTCATTTTGGTGTTTTGCCAGTTGAGATCTTTGAGAAATTTTTTGCCATTACCGGATCTGCCGCCAATATCGGTGAGACAATTGATAGCGCCTGCAGACAGGCCTACTTCAAAAAGAAAATCATTTTCGTAATAGCGGTTATTGTAAAAATAATCCTGTGCAAAGGAGAGTTTGCCCAATAAGCAGCACAGGAACAACAGGTAAACTGTGTGCACTTTCATGGTTAGCATTTTAGGTGTTAACTGTAAATACCGAAATGGCGGGGACGGATGATTAAGATAGTAAAATATTAAATATAGCCCAAAAGACTTTCAGAAATTATTCAGGAATGGCAGCATAAATAAAGACATACGAGAATAACGCCTGCAAAACCCGGCAACTCCCATCTGATATCCTATCACCGATAGAGGGCAAAGTATAACTAAGCATTCCTTAATGCGTCCGCAATGAATGTGGCGCCTTTTGCAGTCCGAACAGGCAATGGCTTTCTCCTTCTTTTTTTCTTCAGCTTATTGAGCCAGATGAGCGTACCCGTTACAGGCAGGGTAGTGGCCACCAGGCAGGCGATAAAATAAAGCAGCTTGGTAAACCCGCCATACACATTGCCCACATGCAGCGCTTTTATAGAACCCGCTATCCTTTCATTAAAAGGCTTGTCGCGGAAAATATCCAGTTTAACAGCAGCAGCGGTATATTGATCCAGCGTAAGTCTGTCGCCGGCGGCGGGGGCAAAAAAGCCTACCCTCGTTTTGCTGATGGATACCGGGGCTTTTGCATCTGCAGGCAGGCTCACCGTATAATTTCCTTTATAGGGCAATAGTTTGTTTGCCGCCGTTACATACGCCGTAATGCTTAAAGGTTCCTGCTCGTTTTCAACAGGCAATTTGCCCGTGTCGGTAGATGCTTCTGAAGACCGGGCCTTTTCACCGCCTTTCTTTGCTTCGTTGCCCCGATCAGCAAGGGATCTGTTTTTACTTTCTCCTTTACCCTCCGGACGGCCTTCCCCGTTTTGTGATCTTCCGCCGGGCTCGCCTGGCCTCCCTTCCGCTCGCTGCGGTTTAGGTTGGTATGTTCCCAGTGTTTTTTGCAGTCCATCCCTGTACCACTGAAACGACCATTGGGGTCCGGTAAGCCCCATCACCAGTAAAAAAATAAGGGAATAAAAGGCGAGTGTATTGTGCAGGTCGTGGTTAATGCGTTTCCAGTTGCCGG
>NZ_DAOMOZ010000159.1:0-11497 GCF_035444585.1 Agriterribacter sp. | reverse complement strand
AAATAGCTATGGAGCATCATCTTGGCTTAACCTGCGATCCTATTGCCGGGCTGGTGCAGGTACCCTGTATAGAAAGAAATACCATGGGTGCTATAAAAGCCATTACTGCATCGCAGCTTGCCCTGCAAAGTACTCCCGATTTTGCAAAAGTTTCTCTGGATGCTGTTGTAAAAACCATGTGGAATACGGCGGTTGATATGAATCACAAATACAAGGAAACCTCCGAAGGAGGCCTTGCCATTCATATACCTTTGGGTTTAAAAGAATGCTGATACCTGCAAGGTCTGCCGGGTTGCTTTGCAGGTTGTGCAGACCTTGTAGGTTTGAGGTCTGCCGGGCTGCTTCCAACGGAAGCCGGAACAGGTGTCATGCCTACGGCATTCATGCGGCATAGGTTTGTGGTGCATTACCGATGCGATATGCCTACCGGCATTTAGGGGAGGGATACATATGCGACGCAAAAATCGCAGTATGGCATATGGTAGACCGGGCATGCTCTTGTAGGCTTATCATCTGAAAAACCGTTCAAATTCACTGTCAATCTGGAAATGCGTAAGTCCCGCGTCCTTCAGACGCTCTGCTTCTTTTTCCGCTTCACGCAACGGGTGGGCAGCCCGCCGGTAGCGCCAGGCGTTTACCACGCCCACCGCCAGGATGTTGTTGCGCCCGGCCCATTCCACATCATCATGGGTAAGTGCGTTGCCAAACAGGTAATAGTGCGAAGGGCTATACCCCGGCTTCTGCATATTTTCTTCCAATTGCTTCCTGGTACAGCTTAATTTAATTTTCCCTGTAAAGAACTCCGTTGATTCATCGGTGCCGATCATGAGTGCCGCTTTCTGCAGCTTGTACTTTTTGAGTAAGGCAATTACGCTTCCAAATAAAGCGGTGTCATTTCCCCTGATCTTATTGTCAATCATTACATCAATTTTACCGCTGCAATACTGCAATGCTTCTTCAAGCCGCAGTACCCTGCTCCCTGTATTGCTTTTTAATTTTTTAATGTCTTTCCAGTTCATCTCCGACACCTGTTTATCCAACCCGAAGTATCGCTTAAAATTCATGTCATGATGAATGATCAGTACACTGTCTTTGGTCAGCCTCATGTCAATTTCCACCATTTTGTAACCATGTTCAACAGCCGCTTTAAGGGCAGCCAGGCTGTTTTCAGCTTTGCTGCTGTCTACAACGCCCCCGCGATGGGCAATTAAATAATATTGATTTTGCAGTGATTGGGAAAAAGATACCGGTACCGTTCCGCAAAAATAAAGGATCACGCCAATACAACAGATCAATGATTTTTTCAAAATATGTAAGATTTGATATAAAGTTAAATGGTTTGTTATTACAGGGAATAATTTTACATACATTTACCGCAAAACAACCTTATTATCAGCAAAACGCCCTGTGTGACCGGTTATGGCCAGCTCAAAATTGTGTTCCCGTATGCGCTTCCCCCTCGCTTTTTCTTACCTTATGTTGTGCTTTACCGCCTGTAAGCAACACGCCCGGGAAGATCATCTTCTTGAGCTCATGCCTGTTGAAACAACGGGTATAGATTTTCAAAATGAGATACATGAGAATGAGCAGTTCAATGTTCTCCGGTTCGAATATTTTTATAATGGTGCGGGAGTTGGTGTGGGCGACTTTAATAAAGACGGCTTACAGGATGTATTTTTTACCTCTAACATGGGCAGGAGCAGGTTATACATCAATGAAGGTGCATTCCGGTTTAAAGATATTACCGGAACATCGGGCATCAATACGGCCGGCAAATGGGCATCGGGTGTATCGGTTGTGGATATCAATCAGGATAGCCTGCCGGACCTGTATGTTTGCTTTGCCGGGCCCCATGAAGCAGCCCAAAGAGCCAATGCACTCTATATAAATAACGGCGACAATACTTTTACAGATAAAGCCCGGGCATATGGACTGGCAGATACAGGGCACAGTGTACAGTCTGTTTTTTTTGATTACGACCGCGACGGGGATCTGGATATGTACCTCCTCACCAATATTACGGATGAAATGGGACCCAATGTGATCCGTAAAAAAAGGATACACGGTGAAATGCCGAACACAGACAGGTTGTACCGCAATAATGGCAACGGAACATTTACCAATGTGTCTCAACAGGCTGGTATTACCGTAGAAGGGTATGGGCTGGGTGTTTCTGCATGTGATATCAATGACGATGGCTGGCCGGATATTTATGTGTCTAATGATTATGTATCCGATGATCTTTTGTATATCAACAACCGCGACGGCACATTTACCGACAGGGCTGCTGCCGTATTTAAACATACCAGCTATTCGGCTATGGGAAATGATATAGCCGATTACAACAACGATGGCAGACCCGACATTTATACAGTGGATATGCTGCCGCCGGACAATTATCGCAAAAAAATGATGATCGGCGCCACGCCTAATGACAGGCACCGGTCGGAAATTCAATATGGTTACGCGCCACAGTTCATGCGCAATACGCTGCAACTGAATCGCGGCATGGATAAAGACAGCCTTCCCTCCTTCAGCGAAACAGGGCAACTGGCAGGGGTAGATGCAACAGACTGGAGCTGGAGCGCTTTGTGGGCCGACCTCGATAACGACGGCTGGCGCGACCTGATCGTTACCAACGGCTACCCGCGTGATGTTACCAACCGTGATTTTATCAATTATAACGCGCAGGCTTTAATGAAAGGATATGCCGATGAGCGTTTCAATAAACATACAATGGCCGCGCTCAGGGAGCTTGACGGCGCTTTCCTGCATAATTTTGTTTTTCAAAACCGGGGCGACTTAACTTTTGAAGACCAGTCGGCAAACTGGGGCTTTACCCGCAAGGCCTATTCAACCGGGGCGGCATACGCCGATCTTGATAATGACGGCGACCTGGATATTATTATCAGCAATACCTACTCGCCGGCATCAATATACCGGAACAACGCCGGTTCGAAAACACAAAATCATTATCTCAAAATCGGGTTATCCGGCCCGCCGGGCAATATACAAGGGTACGGAACAAAACTAAAACTGTTTGCCGGCGGTCTCAGCCTGTACCACGAACATTTTCCGGCAAGGGGCTATCAGTCAACCGTAGATGCAACGGTTCATTTCGGATTGGGTAAGCAAACCGGGATAGATTCATTGAACGTAATATGGCCCGACGGGAAAACGCAAACCCTTCATGCTGTTGGGGCAGATCAGGTATTGCAGTTGCATTATGCCAACAGCACCGTATCCCCTGCTCACATGGCGTCACCCGGCACCACAGCAATATTCCGCCCGGCTAACGCTGCTTATAATATCCATTACCGTCATACCGAAACGCCTTATACCGATTTTAATATCCAGCCGCTCCTTCCCCATAAATTTTCACAAAACGGTCCGGGCATAGCAGTTGCAGATATTAATGGAGATGGCAGAGACGACTTTTTTGCAGGAGGTGCATACAATCAATCAGGACAGCTTTTTTTTCAGCAGCCCAACGGCAGTTTTATTACCAGATCACTGGTAACCGGAAAGAAGTATGAAGAAGATATGGGTGTGCTCTTTTTTGATGCAGACAATGATGGCGACCAGGATCTGTATATTGTGAGTGGAGGAAATGAATTCGCTGCCGGTTCTCCGTATTACCAGGACAGGCTATACATAAATGACGGTAAAGGCAATTTTGCGCTGAAACCGGACGCGCTCCCGGAAATGCATACAAGTGGCTCATGTGTAATTGCTGCAGACTTTGACAGAGACGGCGACCTGGATCTTTTTACCGGCGGCTGGCTTACCCCGCAACATTATCCGGCAGCCGGTGTGAGCATGTTGCTTGAAAACAGGAACGGGGTTTTTGTTGATGTAACGGAGGAGAAAGCGCCGGGACTAAAGGATATCGGCATGGTAACCGCCGCCTTGTGGACCGACGTGAATAATGACAACCAAATGGACCTGCTTATCGTGGGAGAGTGGATGCCTGTAACCCTGTTCATTAATCATAACGGAACTTTTTCAAATGGCACGCAACAAGGAGGATTACTGCATACTGTTGGCTGGTGGAACAGCATACAGGCTGCCGATTTTGACCAGGACGGCAGAACAGATTATATACTGGGTAACCTTGGATTGAACAGCCGGTTCAGGACTTCTGAAAAGGATCCTTTAAGAATGTATACATACGACCATGATGTTCCGGGGGGCACTACCGACGCTATTATTTCCTACAGCCTGAATGGTGTCAGCTATCCTGTTCATCCCCGCGATGATGTGATGCAACGCATGCCCTTTTTGAAAAAAGAATTCCCCTTGTATAAGGATTACGCCAATGCAAAGATGGAAGATCTGTTCCCGCCGGCAGCGCTTTCAAAAACAAAAGTTGCTCATACTTTTCAAACCGCTTATCTCCGCAACAACGGGGCACAGGGCTGGAAACTGGAGCCGCTTTGCGTGGAAGCGCAGTTTGCGCCGGTATTTGGTATGCTTGCCGGAGATTATGACGAAGACGGCTTTGCCGATGTATTGCTTACGGGTAACTGGTACGCCACGGAAGTTATTTCCGGCCAGTACGATGCCTCTAAAGGCTTATTTTTGAAAGGTAACGGTAAAGGCGGGTTTTCAGTAAAGGAAAACGGGTTCCGCGTGGAAGGAGATGCAAAAGGGCTGGCTGAGATCAGAACACAGAAAAATACATTGTTGCTGTCGGCAATGAACAATGACAGCCTTGCAGTACTGGAAGAAAAACCACGCAGTGCTTTACAACCTTTTGTTGTTATGGGGCCGCGTGATGCTTATGCTGTTATCAGTCTGAATAACGGGAAACAGGTGAAGCAGGAATTTTATTATGGATCGGGCTATTTTTCACAAACCGGCAGATACCTGCGCATACCCCCCGGTGCCGTATCTGTAACAGTGTATGATTTTAAAGGAGAAAAAAGGGAATGGAGCGGTTTGCCTGCTCGTTTAAAATAACAACAGATCTTTTGTATTAACATGCGTAAGGTGTATATATACTTCCTTCGTTTATTTTGAGCGGGTAATTTTGAATCCGAAATATCACATTTGCAGGTTATCCTACTGCTGTGTGCTTACTTTTGAAAAATATCTTACCTCATACTTTTCCTGGTTTTTCCCCGGAAACAATGGCGATTTGTCTTTTCGAAGTACCATATGGTTTTTGTCTATATACAGTATAATGTATTCCGATACCGGGTTGCCATTCATATCATTAAAGAAGAGCGCTGAATCATTGCAATAGTAGCGAAACAAAAGTTGCTCTCCCATCCCTTCATGCGATACGATGCTATCGGTCCCGTAGCGGAACACTTCGGCAGGATGCGGGTGCTTGTTCATAAAATCAAAACCATTATAATAGTCGTATATAGAATCTACCTGCCATGTGCCGATGATCCTTTGTTGAACGGGGGCAGATGAGCAGGCATGTAAACAACAAACAGCGGCAGCCAGCAGAAAATCAGGAAAGAATTGTTTCTTCATTGGTAAAAGCTCAGTTATACAAACATACGATCGGACTTGTATAAAACATCCCCGGTACTTCAGGAATCAGTACCGGGGATGCGTTAAAATTGCTTAGATCTTAATCAAAATCAGGGTTCTGTACAAGCGTTCCATTGCTCAGATCAATTTGCCTTTGTGGTAAAGGGAACAGATAATTTTTTGGAACAACAAAAGTTCTGCCCGGTTTCCAGGGTCCGCGGTCAATCGCATAGTGCGCGGGAAGATCTATAATGCCTGCCCTGTCCCAACGCATTAAATCCTGGTGGCGTTCATTTTCGCCGGCAAGCTCAACGCGTCTTTCATGCATCAGTTCCGTCATGGTTGCATTCTCAACGTCGGCCAAGCCATTCCTGCTCCTTACCGCGTTAATTTCAGCATCTCCGTTCTGGGATGACCTGATCTTGGCTTCCGCAACGAGCAGGTATACATCGGCTGCCCGCAGTAACGGAATATTCATATTGTTGTCTAAACCGCCATCGGGCCGCCATGATACATATTTTCTGAAGAAATAGCCGGTGTTGGTAAGCCCGGGGTATACTTCGGTAGGTCCGCTTGAACCACCAATGTCAATAACATCCCCGATCTTGCCCATCGTATAGGTAAGGCGCGGGTCATTTTCCTCGAATTCATCTTCCAGGTCTTTGATCGGCTCATTAAAGCCCCATCCTCCCCACGGGCGGGGAGCGGAATAAATAGAAGTAACATTTTCCGTCCACCCTTCTGTGCATTGTATAGAAAACAGCATTTCAGGATTGTTTTTTGTGGCAGGTGTAAAGTTATCCCCAAAGCTTGGCGCCAGTGCGTAAGGACCGGTAATGACGTTGTTGCCATATTCAATGGCTTTCGGCCAGTTTTCAAGGTATACATAAAATTTGGTAAGATAGCCCCATGCAGATCCTTTGGTGGCCCGGCCGATATTGGCAGCGTCATTTTGCAATTGCAGCAGGTCGGCGGCTTTCAGAAAATCTTCTTCAATGCGTTTGTGCATGGAATCCAGAGAAGCCTTGGGCTTATTGAAATCATTATTGATAACATCTGCTTCGGTAATAACAGGTACCTGCCCGTATATTTTATAAAACTGCCAGTAAATCAAACCTCTTACAAAATAGGCTTCGCCTAAAATGCGGTTCTTCAGCGTTTGATCCATATCAATCCCCGGAACATTAATGAGCACTGCATTCGCTCTTGATATCACTTCATACTTTCTTGACCAGCTATCATTCAGCTGCACATTGCTGGGTTCATAAGTAAACTCCTCAATGGCCTGGTCTTCGGGATGGTCGCCCGCCCTCCACTGGTCATCCGAACAAATGTCCCAGGTTTGCTCGGTATGCGCAAACAGATATTCATCACCCAAAAAAGAATACAAAGCATTGGATGCAGCTATGGCATCATCGGCATTGCGCCAGAAATCTGCAGAGGTAGACTGCCCGTAGGGCGGGGAATTCAGAAAACCTTTTTTGCAACTGTTGAATGAAATGGTAAGTAATGCAAATATGGCCGTTATAATGATTCTATTTTTCATTGTACTGCGTTTAATCTTTTAAAATGTAACGTTTACACCAAATGTCCAACTGCGCGATTGCGGATACTGCGCAATGTCTACATTGATCTGTTTATTACCATCCGAGTAACCCAGTTCCGGGTCAAGACCTGAGTATTTGGTGAAAGTGAAAACATTCTGCCCTGTAACATACACCCGCAGCTTACTTATGCCAGCCCTTTCTGTAAGACCGGCCGGCAGCGTATAACCCAGTACGATATTTTTTAAACGGAGGAAATCCCCTTTTTCAATAAACATGTCGGATGTGCGGTAATTGCGGTTATCTCTGCGGGTGGTCATTCTGGGTACGGTATTGCTGGTGTTGGGGCCTGTCCAGCGGTCAGCCACCTCCGCATACATGTTAAAAGAATACGTTGGATCCAGTCCCTGCATCCTGTCGGCATTAAAAATACTCAATCCTCCGCTGCCCAAAATGAAGAGAGAGAGGTCTATCCCTTTGTATTCAAAATCGGCATTGAAGCCATACACCACTTTGGGGTGCGGACTTCCCAATATGGTACGGTCATTTTCATCAATCATGCCATCATTGTTCAGGTCAAGAAAGCGCACATCGCCCGGAGAGATCAGTCCTGCCGTTCTGCGGGGATCATTGGTAATGTTCGGATCTTTGTCAACATCCTCCTGTGTCTGATACAAGCCGTCGGTTTTCCAGCCATAAAATACAGCGATTGGAGAACCTTCATATGTTCTTGCAATTTCCTCTAAAGGACGACCGTACAATACCGATCCTATATAATTTCCGTCATACAGCTTGATCACTTTGTTTTTGATGAATGAAGCATTACCACTGAAGCTGTAATTGAAATCCCCTGCGCTGTTTCGGTATGTAAGGTCAATTTCAAGTCCCTGGTTGCGGAGTATACCCACATTCTGATCGGGGATACCCAACGTACCTACTGTACCGATAGTGGGCGGCGACAGCAGCATGTCTCTTGTTGTTTTAATGAAATAGTTTAAATTGGCCTGCAGGGTCCGTTTCAGCACTTCAATATTCAGTCCTATGTTGGTCATTTCTGCGGTTTCCCAGGATATATTATAATTGGGCAGGCGCGATTGCGTGGAGCCTACAACCGTGTTGTCGTTAAATGAATATCTTCCGCCGCCGCTGATCAAAGCGAGGTATTGCAATCCGCCCACGTTCTGGTTCCCCAATTGTCCCCATCCGCCGGTCAGCTTCAGTTCATTGATAAAGCCTGCATTGTCAAAGAATTTCTCTTCTGAAATTCTCCACCCGGCAGAAAATGCGGGGAAATAGCCCCATTTATTTCCTTCGGCAAATTTGGAAGAGCCGTCTGCCCGGAAGGTAGCGGTAAGCAAATACTTTCCATCGAAATCATAATTCACTCTGCCAAACCACGAGGATAGGGCATCGTAGCTGCGGTTGCCGCCGATGCTGCTGAGCGTTTGACCAACGTCTAAAAACCGCTGGTTGAACGCTTCATTAATAAAATCCCGTTTTGCTGCGCTGAACCAATCGCCGTTAAATGTTTGCGCAGTATACCCCCCTACAAAATCTACACGATGCAGGTCTGCAAACCTTTTGTTATAGGAAAGAAAATATTCTCCCAACAGCGAATACGACTCGCTGAAATTCCTGCTCAAAGAATTATTGTTGGTGGTACGGGTTTGATCGGTAACAACGGCGCTGAAGTTTTTACCGGTATAATGATTGGCATCCAACCCGAAATTCGCTTTTAATTTCAATCCCTTAGCAATTTCCAGCTCGGCATTTAAATTTCCGAGTATGCGGTTATTGACGTTAGATGCATCTGTATTATGGGCGGTAAAAACCGGGTTGTTGATATCGCCGTATTCATTGGATGCTTTTGATGTGCCCCAGGTACCATCGGCATTTTTTACCGGTATAAAAGGCATGAAACGGATAGCGCTCCAGATGATGCCATCCTGCGCTGATAAAGTGTTAAGACTGTTATCTTTTGAATTGGTCAACTGGATGCTTTCGCCAATCTTCAGGCGTTTTCCTATCTTATGATCAGAATTTACCCTTACACTCAGCCTGCGGAAAAATGAATTGGTGATCAGGCCTTTTTCATCATAATAGCCGCCGGATATCATGTAGGACGATTTTGAACCGCCACCGGAAATGGCCATATCAACATTGTTTACCTTACCTGTACCGAACAGCTCATCCTGCCAGTTGGTGCGCTGCACGGCATTGTCGGCATTGTTCCATACTTCATTAACAGGCAAACCATCGTTGGTATAGCGTTCGCGTTTTAGTTCAACCAGCGTGGCGGCGTCCAGCATATCCAGTGTTTTCAGTGCATTGGAGAAGCCGGTATAGGCGTTGAGCGAGATGGCGGAGGGTTGCTCAAAGTTCCCCCGTTTGGTTGTAACGATCACCACACCGTTAGCGGCGCGGGTGCCGTAAATAGCAGACGCCGAAGCATCCTTTAATATTTCGATAGACGCAATATCGTTGGGGTTAACCGAATTAAGCCCTCCTGCGGGAACGCCGTCTATGATAACCAACGGATCGGCATTGTTGATGGTTCCTGTACCCCTGATACGGATAGAACCCGCATTGCCCGGGCTACCGCCGCTTCTTACCACATTTACACCGGCCGTTCTGCCCTGCAATGCCTGGGTAACACCCGACACAGGCAGGTTCTGCACTTCCGATCCTTTAACAGAAGCTACTGCACCGGTAACATCTTTTTTCTGCTGGGTACCATAGCCTATTACCACCACTTCCGATAAGGAAGCAGCAACGCTCAAAAGGCTAACGTCAACCTGCGTTCTGCCGGCTACGTCAACCTCTTTTGCCGTATAGCCCGTGAAAGAGAAAATCAAAACAGACTCACCGGTATTTAAGCTAATGCTGTAATTGCCGCTGGCATCTGAAACGGATCCTTTAGTGGTTCCTTTTACGGTAATATTTACAGAAGGCAGTGCTTCACCTGAAGATTCATCTGTTACTCTGCCGGTAACAACTGCTTGCGCCATGGTAAATGCTGAAAAGCAGGCGCAGGCAATGAGCAAAAACAGCAGTTTTGGAAATAAACGTTGTTTCATAATTGTTTGGAGTTGGGACTTGAATATATAATTAATGATAATAACAAAAACAAATTTCACATATAATTACTTCCGGGCCTGTTAAGTTTACATGAAGCTTAATGGCATGAAAGCTTTTTACTGTTTTGGAAAAAAGATCACAATAACAAAAAAGGGGAAACGCTGCAGGAACAACCGGGTCAACGGGTATGGCGCTGTAACCGGAATAAGAGATTACATTCACATGCATCAGCCATTTTTATCCCTTTTAGCTAATGTCCATTCACACTCAGGTACATTCATCTCCGGATGCTGCCGGGTACGTAAACTATCTACCTGAAATTCTGTTGAAACTGCCTCCTGGTAAAAACTGTACACACTTCAACAATATTGTATTATAGAATTTACCAAGTGCAGGGTAAACTTACTCTTATTCGGTAAATAAAAACACTTAAACAGACTGCAAACGTTTGCATTTTTTTTTTGATAATATGGGAAGCACTGGTGTGATTCATTCCGTGAAAAAGCCGGGCAACCACAATGCCGCCTGGCATGTGATACCTCGCGGCAGAGCTCATGCCGGTACAGGGAGCGGCTTATGGATGATCCTGTTTGACAGCGTACCGATTTCATCAATACTGATATTTACAATATCGTTTTCAAGAAGTGTAAAATCATTATCCGGCACCAGGCAGGTTCCCGTCATCAGGAAGCAACCCGAAGGAAAATCGGTTTCCCTGAATAAAAATCCGGCCAGTTCGGGCAGCGATCTTTTCATCATGTTTATTTTAATGGCGCCTTCAAATACAGGCTGGTTGTTGCGAAGAATGCTCATGCTGATGGTAGTGCCCGGATCAATCGGGTTTTCGGGTATATATAGACAGGGACCCAGCGCGGCGCTTCTTTCATAAGTCTTGGCCTGCGGCAGGTACAAGGGATTTTCACCTTCAATGCTCCTTGAGCTCATATCATTTCCTATGGTATAGGCCTGTATATTGCCTGCACTGTTTATAAAAAGGGTGAGCTCGGGTTCGGGAACATTCCATGTAGAATCCCTGCGGATATACACATCTTCAAAATGGCCGGCAACGCGGTGAGGCAGCGATTTAAAGAACAACTCCGGCCGCTCTGCTTCATATACCTTATCGTAAAAAGTAGCGCCGCCCGATTCTTTCGATTCTTGCATGCGGGCATCGCGGCTGCGCAAATAGGTTACACCCGCAGCCCATACCTCCTGGCTTCCTATGGGCGCCATAAGCGGGCGTGTTAAAAATACAGCTACTTCTTCGCCGGAAAGCCGGGGAAACTTTACCAGCGACTGCAGCAGGTACTCATAAAGGTTATCCCGGTTGATCAAAGTGTCAAAAGCGGCGCCCGATATATAGTATCCGCCATCGTGCTCCAGTACAG
>NZ_DAOMOZ010000158.1:0-11592 GCF_035444585.1 Agriterribacter sp. | reverse complement strand
AGCCTAACGAACATTACCACCGTCAAAGACGGTGGGTTTCTAAGGTGTACTAAAGGATACTTCCGACACCTATGATGATGCCATGAATAAGCTGAAAGATGGCAAAAAAAGAGGCGATACCATTATTGGCCGGCTTGAAAAAATTAAGCAACTGGAAGCAACAACCAGTAAAACCATGCCCCAGCCATTGTTAACGGAAATTGAATTGCTGGAAGAGGACGATGAGGATGTTAAATTGCTGGATCAATCCAAGTCAGATGCTTTGGATGAAAAGCCACCTAAACTATTTTAGAATAAGTCCACTACTCATGAAAGCGGTTCCGGCGCCGGCTTCGACTTATCATCGGGCAGCGGAATGAATACTTTGTTGTCGTTGGGAGGAAGAATGATCCTGCCCTGCTTCCAGTCTTCTTTGGCCTGCTCAATACGTTCTTTGCGGGAAGAAACAAAATTCCACCAAATAAAACGCTCACCAAGGGGCTCACCACCCAGCAGCAAAAGCGTGGTTTTTTCTTCAGCGACAATAACCGGGTCAACACCCTTGCTGAACACCAGCATTTTGCCCTGGCTGTAGGTAACGCCCGAAAGCGATATGCTCCCCCTTACGATGTAAAAGCCACGCTCCCGGTGCTCTTTCGGAAGTCCGAACCTGGCGCCCTGTTGCAGCTCAACATGCAGGTAAAAAAGCGGGGAATGGGTTTTTACATTGCTTTGTAACCCGTAAGCATTGCCTGCTATCAGCCGCATCCATACCCCTGTATCAGTAAAAACAGGAAGCCGGTCGGGTGTATAATTGTCGAAGCCGGGTGCATCCTCTTCATTCTTTTCAGGCAGGGCTACCCAGGTTTGTATCATTTCCAGTCCCCCGGCCAACGCTGAAGGATCCTCAAACCTTTCGGAATGGGCAATGCCCCGGCCGGCAGTCATCCAGTTCACTTCACCCGGGAGAATGACCTGCTCCACGCCCAGGCTGTCGCGGTGCGTTACCTTTCCTCCAAACAGGTAACTAACGGTAGAAAGCCCGATATGCGGGTGCGGCAGCACATCCATACCGGAAACCGGTGCAATAGCGTCTGTAATCGGACCCGCATGATCCAAAAAAATAAAAGGACCTACCATCCTGCGCAGCCGGAAGGGAAGGATACGCTTCACTTTCATGTCGCGGCTGATAGCCGCATTGCGGGCTTCAATGACAATATCAAGCATAACATTTTTTTAATGACCATCAATAAAGTGTTTTCCTACACCAATTAACTGTTCTTATACCGTTAAGACCCGGAGTGAATATACGGAAAACATGCAAGAAAGGACGGGTCCCGGCTCCCATGAAGGTAGCCAGGGGAACAGAGCGATAAAGAATTTTTTCTAAATACTTCATTTTAAAAAAAAGAAATATTAGATTTAGTAACAAATTCAAACTATACCCAGCCGAACAATCCATACACTTCGTTTTACCTTCCTTCTTTCGTGATCTGTTGCCCTGTGCATTATTGACTGAACTGTGATACATATGCTTCGTTTTCGCATCCTGTGAAAACACTGTGCATGTTGTTATTCAACTCTGGCACCTGACTTTTAAAATTCATAAGCTATGTATAATTTACTATTCAACAATTGTACAAGCAGGCGTAAACGTAAAGCCCTTGTTCTCTGTGTAGCCCTTATACTCAACAGTATTTCACTTTCGTTAGCCCAACAAACATCACCGGATGTGATGGCAAAGGAAACGGAACAGAAAATGACCGATCGGGAGCGGTTCGCCATGATTACAAGCCTTATAGGGTATGTTCCGGCTCTTGGTATGCCCCGCGATAAACGTATCCCCGAGGGCACTACTATGAGCGCAGGCTATACGCCCGGTGTACCACGCCTGGGTGTACCTAACATACAAAGCAGTGATGCCAGTATGGGTGTTACCAACCCGGGTTATCGTCCCGATGATAAGGGTGCAACAGCCCTGCCCGCGTCCATATTGGTAGGCGCAAGTTTCAATCCTGAATTGGCTTACCAGGGAGGCGTTGTAATCGGGAAAGAAGCAAGAGCAAGGGGTTTTAACGTGATGCTGGCAGGTGGTATTAACCTGACCCGGGATCCCCGGAACGGGCGTAATTTCGAATACTATTCTGAAGATCCGCTGGTAAGCGCACTGCTTGCTGCCGGCGCCGTTAATGGTATTCAAAGCCAGAAGGTGATATCTACCCTAAAGCATTATACACTTAATTGTAATGAAACCAACCGTCACTGGTTAGATGCTGTTATTGATCCCGCGGCTCACCGGGAATCCGACTTGCTGGCATTCCAGATGGCCATAGAAAAATCAAACCCTGGTTCTATCATGAGCGGCTACAATAAAGTCAATGGAGAATATGCAGGTGGCAATGATTACCAGCTGAATAAATTATTAAAAGATACATGGGGATATAAAGGTTGGGTGATGTCTGACTGGGGAGCCGTTCCCAGTTGGACCTTTGCTTTAAAAGGACTTGACCAGGAATCCGGCATACAGGTGGACGTGCATACGTGGGGAGCGGAAGCATTTACCGACTCATTGCAGAACGCCTACAAAGCCGGCAATTTCACTAAGGAACGTTTATCCAATATGGTGCAGCGTATCCTGCGGTCCGTCTATGCTGTAGGGGTAGACAAATGGGAAGGAACGCCAACCGTTGATATGAGCAAACATAATGAAACCGCTTTGGCAACCGCCCGCCAGGGAATAGTGCTGTTGAAAAATGATGCGGCGCTGCCACTTTCAGTAAATGAACCCGTTAAAATTGCTGTAATCGGAGGGTATGCTCACCTGGGAGTGCCTACCGGTACAGGCTCTGGAGCCGTGCTTCCCGTAGGAGGCTATGCCGCTTCCATCAATGTAGGGGGTCCGGGTCTTATGGGCAATGCACGAAGTCTTTACCTGTTACCTTCATCGCCATTGGCAGAACTAAAAAAATTAATGCCAAATGCAACGGTAGAATTTGACCCCGGCTATATGATAGCAGAATCGAAGCTACTGGCAAAACGATCAGACATTGTGATCGTATTTGGCATCCGGGTGGAAGGTGAAGGCTCTGACCTGGCCGATATATCTTTGCCCTGGGGACAGGACGCCCTTATCAGCGAGGTAGCCTCAACCAACCCGAATACAATTGTAGTTCTGGAAACAGGTAACGCATCCTCAATGCCATGGCGTGGTAAAGTAAAAGCCATTTTGCAGGCCTGGTATCCCGGCCAGGCCGGTGGTACTGCCATTGCAGAGATCCTGACCGGTAAAGTAAATCCTTCCGGCAGGTTGCCTTTAACGTTTCCTGAAAGCCTGGAACAAACGCCAAGGCCTGAATTATCGGGTCTTGGAACGCCCTGGGGAACCCCCACCACCATTGTTTACAATGAAGGAGCCGATGCAGGATACCGTTGGTACGCAAAAAAGAATATTAAGCCCATGTATGCTTTTGGGTATGGATTAAGCTATACCAGCTTTTCGTATAGTGATCTTAAGGTGCAGGGAGGAAAAACAGTAACAGCGAGTTTTACCGTTACGAATACCGGTAATAGGGCAGGTGCGGATGTGCCGCAATTATATCTCACAAATGCAGCGGGTGAAAACAATATGCGTTTACTGGGATTTGAAAGAACAGAGCTTGCGCCGGGAGAAAGCAAGCAGGTAACACTTACAGCTGACCCGCGTTTATTAGCGCATTTTGATTGGGAGAAACAAAAATGGCAGATCAAAGCCGGCATCTACGAGATTGCGCTGGGGAAGTCTGCCGTTGAGCTGCAGCTCCATTCTTCGGTTAAATTAGCAGCGCAATTGTTTGGAAAGTAAATATCGTTTATGAAAAGCGTATTCAACGTATTGGTTGTGATCATCAACGTTATTGCGCTGCTTATTTTTGCTTCAGGCATTGTGATGACAATATTAGGCGGGTACGATTTTATAATGGCATTTTCTCATTTCAGCGCAGGCCAACATGAAACTGCCGGCCTGATGGCAGTTGACTTGTTGAATGCAGTTGATATTTTTCTGGTTGCTATCGTGTTTTATGTGCTTTCAATAGGAATTATGATATTGTTCAATAACCCCGGTGCAGCATTGCCGGTTAAATTGCCCGAATGGCTCAGCATTAAAAGCTTTCTTCACCTGAAAGTGATTCTGTGGGAAGCAATATTAACAACCCTTGTTGTATCTTATCTTGCTGCCCTTGCAGAAAAAAAGATCAATGGTATTGAAATAACATGGCAACACCTGATCGTGCCGGTAGCTGTTCTGCTTATCTCCCTAAGCCTGTTTCTTGTAAAGCGGGGTGAAAAATAACGAAGAACAAAAAACAAGAATGACAGCAGCCAACAAGTGCAATTCCCCAATTTTAAAAGTATAAAGTGCAATGATACCGGTACTTGTTAAGGATATATTCCCTAATGCTGCTCTGCAAAAGTATGTGCGTAAGTATCAGGTGTTTCGTTTTGTGTTTGACAAAAACATAATCCCACCATTTAAACGCCATTACCCAAGACCTGAACATTGCATTACCTTTTATATTAAGGACGTACAAAAATTCCAATATCGAAGTCCTGATATAATACGGTCTTATCCAAATTGCGTTATTAATGGCATGCATACAACCCCTGTTTATAGATATGGAGGAAACGATTTCCTTGCTATCAAAATAATTTTAAGACCTTCTGTTTTACATAAGTTATTGAAATTCCCAATATATGAGTTGACAAATTCATTTATAAATGCCGAAGACATTTGGGGTAAAGAGGTATCTACAGTTTGTGATTGTTTGAAAGAACTGGATAAATTATCCGGAATGGTAACCATAGTTGAAAATTTTGTTGAAAGCCAAATCAAAAAAATAAAAACGGATTATCAACCCATAGATAAAGTATCAGATTGGCTAATTGATGAAGAAAATAATGTCCCGATTGGCTGGCTTGCCAATCAATCTTGCTTAAGCACAAGGCAGTTTATTAGAAAATTTGAAGAGAGAATAGGAGTAAGCGCTAAAACTTTCGAGCGCATCATTCGCTTTGATAAAGCCTATCGTATGAAAAATCGCCATCCGGAGTACGACTGGCTGCTTATTGCTGTTTCATGCAATTACCACGACTATCAACACATGGTAAAAGATTTTAAAGAGTTTTCTAACCTTACACCGTGTTCTTTGTACGAATTAGAGTTAGATGCACCGGAACGCAGCTTCGGTTTCTCCTATCTAACTTAAATGTCACTTTTTTACCACTACAGCTTTAACAGGCATAAGTAAGTTTGCCTGCAAAACTATTTTATAACTTATAAATATTATTGTATGAAACGCCGCAATTTTCTTTCTGCAGGAGCTTTGGGCTTTTCGCTTTTATCCACGCCGAATTTTACTTCTGCACGAAACAATAATAATGAAGAACCGTTGCAACCTTTTTATATTCCACCACGTGAACCACTTATGCCCGGAGCCGGCAATGTGGATATCCGTACCATCATTCACTCCAGCCAAACAGGAAAACAATTATCAAACGTTGAAGTTGCCGTGGGGCCCAAACAAATGGGGCCATCTCCTCATATGCATGAAAATTTAGACGAACTTATGTACGTATTAGAAGGAACGGCAACAGTAATGATTGGAGAAAAGATATATGAAGTAGAAGCTGGCGGGTGGAATTTCCGTCCCAAACGCATTTTGCATTCATTCTGGAATGCGTCAGACAAACCTCTCCGGTTTATTGATTGCTTCTTTAATCAAAACTTCGAAGATTATTTAGAGGAATTATTTCATAAAATCATTCCGGATATGGTAAAAAATAACTCAACTCCCGAAACGCCTGAAATTGCCAACAAGATAGCTGCACTTGATAAAGCATTCGGTGTAACATGGTTCCATAATCAACGCCAGGCTATCATAGACAAGTATCAACTGCAGGGATAGATCCACTGCTGTTGCATAGCCATAACAACAGCAGGTTTGATGAATAGCTGCCGGATTGAAAATTGCAGAATAAAATCAGGTTGTGTAACTTTATTCTTCTTTGGTTGAAAGCAGGTCATAAAATGATTTACAGAATCATAAAGCCATCAGCACATTTACAACATTTCATTAAAGATTATTTATTACTGCATTTTACATTTGATAAAGCAGCTCCTGTTCCCGTTAAGCCTTTTCCCTCAAATACCTTACAGTGCATAGTGTTTTACATTAAAGGCTTTGTTACGGGCTATGAGCCGGTTACAGGCATAAGCAGGACTTTTCCGGCCATTGCTGTTAACGGTTCAATAACTTCAAGGCTCGACTACGCTGTTTCACACGACTACCTGATGCTATCAATAGGATTTCATCCGGGCGCCTTATCCAGATTTTTACGTTTGCCACTAAATGAATTCGTTGATGAACGCATAGATGCGGAAACCATTTTAAACCCCGAAATTCATTACGTGCAGCAACGCATGATGAACGCTTCTTCCTACGAAGAGATCCTGCACATTGCAGAAGCGTATCTTTGGATGCGAATACAAAAATTAAAAACAGATTTCTATCCCATTGACAGCATTATTAAACTGGTCTCTGAAAATCCGAATTTTCTTACTGTAGAAAAAATGGCAGGGGAATCCTGTTTGTCAATCAGCCAGTTTGAAAGGAAGTTTATACAACTGACGGGTATTACTCCAAAATTTTTTGCCCGCATCACCCGCTTTAATAATGCTTATCAGCTCAAAGACAAAAATCCGGGCAGTGATTGGCTGAGCATAGCACTTGAAGCTGGTTATTATGATTATCAGCATCTTGTGAAAGATTTTAAGCAATTCGCAAAAGCCACTCCTCATTCTTTACTGGAAGCACAAGCGTATTCGCCGGAAAGGATCCTGGGCATAGGCTAAAACTTGCCGATTTTTTACCACCTGCGTATGTCATCAGCAAAATATTTTTGTTCAGCTATTATTCATTACAAAATATTTTGACATGAAACGCCGTAATTTTCTTCAAAGCACATTATCAACCTTATCTTTAACCGGTGTTTCAATACCGTTGCTCTCACAAAACACTTTATCAAAAAAAGCTTTCAGAACAAAAGCCCTGGAAACCCGTTATAAAGAAAAAATTACTATAGCAAATGCACCCATTGATTTTAAGCTGTTGAGCAACGATACTGAAGACCGGTTATCAATTTTTATCAGTACCAATAATCTAAAAGGATTTGGCCCGCCGCTGCATTTACATCATACGTTTGATGAATTTTTTTGCGTTCTTGACGGGGAATTTTTATTTCAGGTGGAAGATGAGATCTTTGAAATGGAAAGCGGCGACAGCTTATTTGTTCCAAGAAATGTAAAACATTGTTTTAATTGTAACGGCGCAACCGCCGGAACTTTACTGGTGGGAATTTCACCAGCCCAAAAAACAGAGGCTTTTTTTGCAGGGATGGGTAAGCTATTGTCAAACCGGGAGATGCCTGATATGGCAATCCTGCAGGCACTATACAAGAACTATGATTCGGAAATAGTTGGATCATCCCTGAAATAAGAACAATTTTACAGCCGCGCCGGTCTTTAACCCGTGGAGGCCTCAGCAAGGCAGGTAAGAATTATAAAAGCAGAATGAGATCTGAATTTAATAATTTATTTCGTTGTGCGGAATTTCATTAAAATCTCATGCGGCTAATGCAAAACACCGGCGATAAAGAAAATTTTATAAATGCTTTATTTCTTTAAAAAGAAATATTAGATTTAGTAACAATTTCGCTCTCCTCTGTAACCTGCAAACTTCATTTTTATTCTTTCACGATCTGTTGCCTTATGCATTATTATTGGTCTGAACAATAAACCGCATCCTTCGTTTTCGATCCCTGTGATAACCTGTACATGCCATTATCCAAATCGGGAGGAATATTATGTTGAGCCGCGAAATAGTTTTATGAAGATCTTCTGAATTACCGGACTGCTCAAAATTTTTACCAATGAATTATAAAACAGATATGCTTGTCATTCTAACAGTTGTCTTTTTTTTGTATACTGTTGGGCAGGCAAAAAAGGTCAACAGCTCAAAAAAAGCTATCATTTGCCTTACATATGATGACGGTTTAGCAACCCAACTTTCAACCGCTATTCCACAATTGGACTCAGTAGGCCTAAAAGGAACGTTCTTTCTCAACTCCATTCAGGGATCCTCTCAATCTAATGTGATTGGACAAACTCCTGAAGCAGTACTTGGCTGGACAAATGCGGCTAAGAACGGGCATGAACTGGCGAATCATACTTTGTTTCATGCCTGCCCCGAAAAATTAGGCTGGGACAAAACCGTTTCAATTGAAAATTATACTATTGACCAGATCATCAAAGAAATTAACGCGGAAAATATCATCCTTTCTTTACTCGATCCAAAAACAAAAAGAAGGTCATTTGCGTTTCCGTGTAACAACGTTTTCATTGCGGGCACCGATTATTCGAAAATCATTAAGGATAAAGAATTAGTGGCATTTGGCAGGACAGGCGGAAATAACGCCAGCATTGTTACCGATTTTGAACACGTCAACACAATGCAAGTTCCATCCTGGCATGTCTGGACGGGCACAACATCAAACGAACTTATTGCTTTTGCTGAAAAAGCAAGGGAAGCAGGAGGAATGGGTGTTTATCAGTTTCACGGCATTGGCGGACAAATATTTGAAATTTCAGGTGAAACACATCAGGCTTTTTTGAAGTACTTAAAAGCACATGAAAGCGATTACTGGGTGGCCACTTTTTCAGAAGCAATGGAATTTATCACTGAACAATAAAATACCAAACCGAATAATATGAAGCCTTTATTATTAACCGGCGTTTTACTTACATTCTTTACCGGCTGCGGAGAAAATAACAGCACTTCGCACCCGGCAACAGACAGGAATGCCACAGCTTCAGTACGTACCGAAGAAAGCAAAGAAGAAAGAAACAAGCAAACTGCGCTGCTTTGCATCAAATCGTGGGGAACGGGAAATATGAACGAAATAGTAAAGCATCTTGCAATAAACACAGTTGACTATGGAGACGGGAGCACACCACCTGCAAGGGGAATAGATACTGTAAAATCATTTATGAATTTGTGGCGGTTTTCAGTAGAGGAGTACAAATCTGCAAATGAGCTGGCCGTTTCTGACAGCGATTATGTTTTTATTTATGCAGACTGGTCCGGGAGGTTTAAAAGTGATTTTATGGGAATGAAAACGGCAGGAAAATCTTTCAGGTTTAAGGACGTGGATATTTTCAGGTTCGATGACGAAGGGAAAATAACAGAGCATCGGGCAGTCCTGTTCAGTACGATGCTAAGAGACCTGGCTACAAGGCAGGAATAAGGTGGCTACATACCCGGATCAATTTTATGGTATTGCAGATCCCGGCTGTTGATCAATGCCGGAAAATGAAGCATGGCAATATTCGTCCGGAAGAATGTGCTGCTGCAAAAATGGTTTATGACGTGGCCTGTAAACTATATGATGAAATCATTCAAACATCTCCAGACAAATAATTGCAAACCCAGTTGCACAGGTAAATAAATTCATATGAAATACTCGCTCAACCTTTTAATTGGTTCAGCGTGCCTGGCATGCATTACAAGCTTTGCATCTGCCCAGGATCACAGGGAGGCTGAAATAAGGAAGATGGAAAAAATGGAAAGAGAATCTGTTTTAAAAAGCGATTCCACGGTACTGTTTGATAAAATATGGTCATCAACCATGATCATAAACACACCGGCCAATAAAGTTGGAACAGTAGAAGGAACAAAAGCCCACCTGCGGTCTGGTGGTTTGAATTATCTTTCATTTGAAAGAGACATTGAAATAATAACGTTCCACGATAACATTGCAGTGGTTATGGGCGGTGAAATAATCAAGCCGCAGGGTCACCAGGTGAATGCGGGAAAGACGGTCAGCAGGCGATTCACGCATGTATGGTTATATAAAAACAACAGGTGGAGTCTCATCGCCAGGCAGGCAACAATTATAAAGGTTGAATGAAAACCCTAATTCATCTTCAGCACTTTCTGTGTTATCGTTTTGTCGGTATATACCAGTTGCACAATGTATATACCCGAAGCCATGCGGCTGAGATCAATGGGTATATAGTTCAGCGTGGTGGAGGCATTGTATTGCGCCTTCCACACCACCTGCCCGGTGCTGCTGTATACCGCCACACCCCTTAATGTGGAGGAAGCGGGATAATGCTGTACGGTCAGCAAGCCGGTTGTGGGATTGGGTGCAATAAGATAGCCCTGCTCTTTTAAGCGCCCCGGCAGGCTGCGGGCATAAATATTGATGTCGTCTATATACACATTGTTCCCATAACCGTTAATGTTGCGGAACTGCACTATAATGTTGTCGTATTTCCCTTTTACAAAAGCGCTGATATCGGCAGTATCCGCTACCCATTCATTGGCCGTGGGAATATACTCCGCCGTTGTAAAATCAGGACGCGTTTTTAAATCCGCTCCTCCTTTTTTATATACAGATGTAAACGTTTGACCGCAATCGGTGGAAAACAAAATTTCAAGCGTATCGGAATTGATGCTGCTGTATTGTGCAGCCGCCCGCCAGAAAGTGATCTTAACCGAATCGGCAGCAAGCGGTATCGCCAGTTGCGGCGTAACAAGCATGCTATTTTTCCGGAACAACTGGTAATTATAATTATCAAACTTTACAGAAGCAGTGCCGGAATGTGCAGCGTTGGTTACCCGCACGGGATTGTATTCTATAACGTCGCTGTTATTGGCTATCCCCCATCCTTGTGGCGGAAATGCTGCAGATTCAAAGCCATTTACCAGGGGCTCATTTGCATTGCCAACAACAGAAAATACCATGGTTGCCGTATCGTTCAAAGTCTGCTGGTCGGCCGCGCCATTGGGAAGCGTAGTATATATTTTTATGGTATGATGCCCTGCGGCAACCGTAATGGCGTTGCCTGAGAGCGTGGTTTCCTGTAAAGAAGGAAGGTTAAGGTTAAGGTTGGTAACAACGGGCTCACCGCCATCCACAGCTACATTAATCCTGACGCTGGTTAAAGGCAAAGCGCCCAGATTGCGGATGGTTAACCGCGGAATGATGCTTGCGGCACAATGGACATTGGCGTTTGAAGGCGATGCAACAGAGAGTGCCTTGACATCATTATTGTACAACACAGGAGGTACACAACCATTTGAGCTCATCAGTTGCATACGGTCCGGAAAAGTACTTAAGGCGGTTTCCATACGGTCGGCCTGCCCTTCCGTAAACAGGCACATAGCAGCATCATCCACATAATCCATGAAGTTCATGAACATTATACCTGCCGCCGTGTTTGTACAGGCATCTGTTTGTGGAAATGTTGGTGTGCCATAAGTACATTTATCCTGGTTAGGGGTATCATCCACAAAATCGGAATCGGAGCAGGATGCCACACATTCGTTGGAACCCCAGGTATGCCAAAGATTAAAAAAATGACCGATCTCATGTGTGGCAGTACGGCCTTTGTTGAAAGGCGCCACCGCCGTACCGATGGTCCCGAATGCCTGGTATGCAGTTACCAGTCCTACATCCGAAGCTGCCAGCCCGGGTAAGCCGGGCATAAAAGAGTAGCCCAGGTCGTTGTCTCCC
>NZ_DAOMOZ010000157.1:0-11751 GCF_035444585.1 Agriterribacter sp. | reverse complement strand
CATTTCAATTAATCCCGTTAATTTGCCGGGCGAAACTTATAAAACGGATGCAAAGGATCTGCACGATTTTTACAATTTTACTTGGATTAAGTTTTATTTCAGCCAAAACCAACGCACAGGTAAGCGACACACTGCCAACTACTTCTGCCGACCCCGCTTTATTAGGATTGTTCAACCAAACCATTCCCAAAAGATATTCCATTGCTGAAATTAAAGTAACCGGAACCCAGTATTTCGATCCCAACCTGGTGACCTCCATCTCCGGATTGAATGTGGGAGATGAAGTGCGGATCCCGGGCGGCGATAATTTTGCCAAAGCGATAGAAAAATTATGGGGACAAAACCTGTTTGCCGATATTGAAATTTACATAACCAAGGTTGAAGGCGATAAAATATGGGTAGAGATCGCAGCAGTGGAAAGGCCCCGGTTATCCAAGCTCATCTTCAGGGGCATAAAAAAATCGGAAGCAACAGAATTGAAAGAGAAAGTAGGTATTTCGGCCAGCCAGGTGGTAACGGAAGCCCGGAAACAAAATGCCATTGAAGCCATTCAGAAATTCTATACCGAAAAAGGATTCCAGGGCGCCAAAATAACAGTGCAGGAACGCCCCGACACCGCCTATACCAATGGTGAAGACCTGATTTTTATTGTTGAAAAAGGAGGCAAAGTTAGGGTTAACGATGTAATGATCTTTGGAAATGAAAAGATCAATGAACTGAAGCTCAAAAAGCAACTAAAAGGTACAAAGGAAAAAAGCAGGTTTACCTTATTTGCCGATAAAAATACCAGCCCTTACGGTGAGAAAGAAACCATTTCATTTAAAGAATATGTAAAGCATCTCGGGTTTCTCTCCCCAACCAAAACACTGGATTATTTGGATCCTTATTTTCGTTTCAAAATATTCAGCTCCGCCAAGTTCAACGAAAAGAAATACGAAGAAGATAAAAGAAGCATCATTGCCTATTATAACTCCCAGGGCTATCGCGATGCGGTTATTGAAAAAGATACCATATACTACAATGCCAAAGGGAACCTCAATATTGCCATTAAGGTAGATGAAGGACACAAATATTATTTTGGAGATATTACCTGGAGGGGAAATACAAAATATTCCGACTCGGTACTGAATGTAATACTGGGCATAAAAAAAGGCGATGTATATAACCTGGAAACGCTCAATAAAAGAGTTGGCAAGGAACTCACGCAGGAAGGCGGCGATATAAGCGCTTTGTATGCAGATAACGGCTACCTGTTCTTCCGCGTTGATCCTGTTGAAACTTCGGTATACAACGATACCATTGATCACGAGATCAGGATCACCGAAGGTCCGCAGGCTACCATAAAAAGGGTTACCATTGCGGGCAACGATAAAACCAAGGAGCATGTAATACGCAGGGAACTGAGAACACTGCCGGGCGAAAAATTCAGCCGCCAGGAACTCATCCGCTCGCAGCGTGAAATAGCCAACCTGGGATATTTTAACCAGGAAAAGATCGGTATCAACCCTGTTCCCAATCCCGACGACGGAACAGTGGATATCAATTATACCGTTGAAGAAAAATCGTCCGACCAGTTGGAACTGAGCGCCGGCTGGGGCGGAGGCATCGGGTTAACCGGAACAGTGGGCGTTGTGTTCAATAATTTTTCGCTGCGCAATATATTTAAAAGATCAGCCTGGAGCCCGCTTCCTTCGGGCGACGGTCAAAAGCTCAGCCTTCGGTTCCAGAGCAATGGCCGTTATTTCCGCTCTACAAACTTTTCATTTACCGAACCCTGGCTGGGAGGCAAAAAACGCAATTCATTTACGGTAAGTCTGTACAGTTCCAAATATGCTAATGCTTACGATCCTTATACCGGCAGGTATACCAATGCGAGGGCAGATTCATCGTACCTGAGAGCTATGGGGGCAACGATATCCTTGGGCAAGCAGCTTAAATGGCCGGATGATTATTTTACCCTTATATATGCTTTGAACTTTACCCAGTATAAATTGAAGAACTATCCCGGGTTCTTCCAGGGATTATCAGACGCCACTTCCAATATCCTTAACCTGAAGCTCACCCTGGCAAGGTCATCGGTTAACCAGCCTATTTTTCCAACCGGCGGTTCAAGCTTTATGATCAGTGGTGCATTTACACCTCCGTATTCGGCCTTTAAAAGTACCGGTTCCATTAAATCGGAAGACAAATACAAATTGGTGGAATATCACAAATGGCGTGTAAATGGCGAATGGTACGTTCCCCTGGGTAAACCTGCAGGTGAAGAAAAGAACCGCCAGTTTGTATTAAAAGTGGCGGCCAAATACGGTTTTATCGGAAGGTATAATAAAGACCTTGAAATTTCCCCGTTTGAGCGTTTCCAGGTAGGCGATGCGGGGCTGACCAATAATTTTGGTATCCTCGGCTACGATATCATTGCGCACAGGGGCTACCCGGTATACGACAATTCTGATCCCACCATTAATCCGGATCAGCAGTCTACTACCAAATTCTTTACTATTTTTAATAAATATACGATGGAGTTGCGCTATCCGTTTTCAACCAACCCCAGCAGTACCATTTACGGCCTGGCATTTTTTGAAGCAGCCAACGGATGGTATGATTTCAAAAAATGGAATCCATTTCAGCTTCGCCGTTCGGTTGGACTGGGTGCAAGGTTCTTTTTGCCGATGTTCGGCTTGCTTGGTTTTGATTACGGGTTAGGCTTAGACAGGTTATCAACACCGGGCGCCACATTTAAAGACGCAACGCGGTTTACCTTTATGCTTGGATTTGAACCGGAATAATGTGGGTGGGGGTGATAAGCGGTAAGTGGTAGTAAGTGAGACACGTGAATTGCCCGACATTAGTATACTTTAGCTGATCGCTGACCGCTGAAAGCTCAAAGCTGGCAGCCGCAAGCGGTGAGATGTGAAAGGTGAGAAGTGAGAGAGGGGTGAAAATAAAAGCGGTCGGCACGCGACGAAGGAGCGTCAGATCGCGGGTGAAAGAGCGGAAAGTGAGAGAGGGGTGAATTTGCTCTTTATTGGTATACGCCTTATCTGACTGCTCAAAGCTGATTGACGGTATATCCTGCCTACTTTGAAAAGCTTATGTAACTTTAAACAAAAAGCTATGAAACGAAGCATGATATTTATTTTCTGAGAATAAAATAATGTATAGGCGGAGTTCCATCAGTCCATTAAAAAAATAAAAATATACCTGATGAAAAAAATATTATTTATTGCCGGCTTTATATGCCTGGCTGCTTTTAGCGCAAACGCACAGCGATATGCTGTACTGGACAGTAAATTCATATTGGACAGGCTGCCGGAATATAAGGAAGCTCAAAAGCAACTGGACCAGTTAAGCGAAGCCTGGCAAAAGGAGCTTGACAATTTGCAAACCACACTGGATAAGATGTACCGCGATTTTGAGGCAGAACAGGTTATGCTGAGCGATGAACTGAAAAAGAAGAGGGAAGATGAGCTGTTCAATAAAGAAAAAGAGCTGAGAGACCTGCAGCGCCAGCGCTTTGGTTATGAAGGAGATCTGTTTAAAAAAAGACAGGAGTTGATTAAACCCGTGCAGGATAAGGTGTACAATGCCGTTGAAAAATTAGCCGTTGAAAAAGGCTATGACTTTATTTTAGATAAAAGTGAGGGAATTACCGTTATCTTTGCCGACCCCAAATTAGACCGGAGCGAGGATATCCTGAAGATGCTGGGGGTAAATAAATAATTGTTAAAGCCTGCGGGCAATCAAACTAACATAGCTTTATTTTCATCTTTTAACTCATAAAACAGAAACATTGACTTATATGAAAAAGTTTTTTTCTTTTGTAGCAGTAGCATTAACACTTTTAATATTGAGCAATACTGCCAGTGCCCAGCAGAAATTTGGTCATGTAAACATTGAACACATAGTATCTATTTTTCCAGATATCAATAAGGCTGATTCCATTTTGCAGAAATTCAAAAAAGATTCTCTCGATAATGCTCTTCCTTTTTATATAAATGAATATAAGAGGAAAGATTCTATAGCCAAACTACCCAGTACTCCGCAGGCAATCAAACAAACGGCACAACAGGAAGCTGCCACGTATCTTCAATATATCCAAAACTGGGATCCATTCGTACAGTCTGAAATGCAACGTAAACAGGCTGAAGTGCTGAACCCTTATTTTACAAAAGCGTTTGAACTCATTAGTACTGTTGCCAAAGAAAATGGCTATACCTGGGTATTTAAGCAGGATGCCTTGCTGGTAGCTCCGCCAGGTGATGACCTGTTACCACTGGTAGCTAAAAAATTAGGGGTTAAACTGGATGCTCAGACAGGTGCTAAAAACTAATACTTAAATAAATTCTTATATAATGGACGTTCCCTAAAAGAGCGTCTTTTTTATTTAATCCCGAAACACGTTCCTTTGTTATATGAATCAGCATCCTGTTGGTATATTCGACTCAGGCTATGGCGGACTAACGGTATTAAAAGAGATCATTAAAAAACTGCCGCAGTACGATTATTCATATCTTGGCGATAATGCCCGTGCACCATATGGTACACGTTCATTTGAAAGCGTTTATCACTACACGTTAGAATGTGTGAAATGGCTTTTTGCAAAAGGATGCCCCCTGGTTATCTTAGCCTGTAACACCGCTTCAGCAAAGGCGTTGCGCACCATTCAGCAAAATGATCTGCCTGTAATTGCTCCTGATAACCGCGTTTTGGGTGTTATCCGCCCTACAACAGAAAAGATCGGCGACTATACAAAAACGAACGAGGTAGGTTTGCTTGCAACAGCGGGTACCGTTCTATCCGGATCATACATCATTGAAACTCAAAAATTTTACCCGCAGGTAAAAGTATTTCAGCAGGCTTGCCCTATGTGGGTTCCCCTGGTGGAGAATAATGAACACAATGGTATTGGTGCAGACTATTTTATTGAAAAGGATGTGAAGAAACTGCTGGATCAGTCTCATAATATTGATACGGTGTTACTTGCCTGCACACATTATCCATTATTAAAAGATAAAATCAAAAAGCATTTACCCGGCGGGGTTCAGTTGCTTTCCCAGGGTGAGATCGTTGCCAACAGCCTGGCAGACTATTTTAAACGGCACCCCGAAATGGAAAGCCGTTGCAGTAAGCAGGGCAAACTAAGATTTTATACCACCGATTCAACAGATGATTTTGATGCCCACGCAGCTACCTTTTTTGGAAAAAGCATTCATGCTGAACATGTTAGCATTGAATAGGCATTAATGATAAGCTGCCCGGAAAAAGTCCGGCACTTCATTCTGAAGCTGCTATACGAAGTTTCTAACTTCGTATTCTTATGTTCTTTCGGGACTCTGTCCCGCATTAAAAACTCAATGTGCATTGAGGATAACGTACCTAAAAGAGGAAAACGCACCTAAAAAAAGCCCGGGATTTAATTATTAACCCTTACCTTTGCCGTCCTTTCATCCAGCCTCAACAGAAAGGGCGTGGTGGCCCGTCTGGAAAAGGTAAATACTTTGAAACCCGGTTCGTTCTCCCGGACCTTTATTTCAAAAAGTGAAAAAGAAAAAACAATGAAACGTACATTTCAGCCGCATAAACGTCGTCGCAAATCAGTTCACGGCTTTCGCAAGCGCATGCAAACAGCCAACGGCCGCAAGGTTTTAGCCAACCGTCGTAAAAAAGGACGTAGGAAACTGAGTGTATCTGACGAAAAAATAGCAAAATAATACAACCTGTGCCATGTGCGCGGATCCTTAAATAATCGTAGCCCCAAACGGGGCTATTTTTGTATTGTGTTGATGCGTAATTCAGCAGATTTTGAAAAAAACCTTCACTTTAAGCAAACAGGAGCGACTCAAAAGCCGTAAGCGCATTGAACAGTTGTTCAGGGAAGGAAAAAGCATTTCCGTTTTTCCTTACCGGGTACTGTACCTGCCTGTTGCCGGTGCCGGTGCCCCCTTATCCTATCCCCTGCAGGCAGGGATAACGGTGAGTAACAAAAATTTTAAAAAAGCGGTGCATCGCAACAAGATCAAAAGGCTTACCCGGGAAGCCTATCGTTTACAAAAGCCTGGTTTAGAGCAAAAACTAACGGAAACAGGCCGGCAGCTTATGCTTTTTTTGATCTATACCGGGAGAGAGATGCCCGATTTTTTGCTGGTAAAAGAAAAAGTACAGGTAATTTTGGAGAAACTTATACATCGCATTGATGAAAACCATCCGCCGCATACTTAGTCTTCCATTCATAGCCCTGATCAGGCTTTACCAGATCATTATATCACCCATCCTTGGGCCCAAATGCCGGTTTACGCCTACCTGTTCGCAGTATGCCCTGGAGGCGATCAAAAAATACGGCATATTCAAAGGCACATGGCTTGCAGCAAAGCGTATTGCCCGTTGTCATCCCTGGGGCGGGCATGGATATGACCCGGTACCGTAAACGTATCAAATCCGAAGAAGGGGAAATCTCGAAATCCGAATTTGAATAGCTACATAAAAAAGCCGCCCGGAAATCCGGACAGCCCTTATCTTTTTGTTGAAAGCTTATGCTTTTTCAAATTTTTCTTCTACCTTTTTCCAGTTGATCACGTTCCATATTGCTGACAGGTAGTCGGGACGTTTGTTCTGGTATTTCAGGTAATAGGCATGCTCCCATACGTCTACGCCCAATATCGGGGTGCCTTTTACTTCTGCAACATCCATCAGGGGATTATCCTGGTTAGGAGTGCTGGTAACTTCCAATTTGCCGTCTTTAACGATCAGCCAGGCCCACCCGCTTCCGAATCGGGTAGCACCTGCAGCATTGAATTTAGCTTTAAATTCATCAAAGCTGCCGAAAGCGGAATCAATAGCGTTGGCCAGTTTCCCGGAAGGCTTACCACCTGCGTTGGGTGCAAGAATTTCCCAGAAAAAGCTGTGGTTCCAGTGTCCTCCGCCGTTATTGCGTACTGCCGGGCTGATCGTGTCTGCAGCCTTAACCAGTTCTTCCAGAGATTTATTTTCGTTGGGGGTACCCGCTATTGCTTTGTTTAGGTTATCAACATAAGCCTGGTGATGTTTGCCATGATGTATTTGCATGGTTAAAGCATCAATATGAGGTTCCAACGCGTCATGCGCATACGGCAGTGCCGGTAATGTAAAAGCCATAATTCTATAGTTTAAATTTGAAAATTAATTTTTTACTTATGGTGTTTCATCAATAGCAGCTCTGTTACTGGCGAGCTCTCTCAATTTTAAGGAAGCAGCCGGTAAAGAACATATGTTTCCGGGACAGGGCAGGAGATTTTGAAAAGGGTTTTGTGGTAACCGGGTTACAAATTTACTGCTTATGTTGATACGGAATTTATTTAATAAATATGTTGACTGTTTATTAATAGCATATCGCCATCCTATTTGCCAGAGCTCCCGTTCCGGTACCAAAAACATTTACGAAATTGTTTGCCGGATCGCATCAAAAAACCTATTTTTGCCGCCCTTATTCCTCCTTAGCTCAGTTGGTTAGAGCATCTGACTGTTAATCAGAGGGTCTCAGGTTCAAGTCCTGAAGGGGGAGCTTAAAAATCAACAACTTACAAAGTCGCTATTGGCGACTTTTTCATTTTTGCCAGTAATTTGCCAGTAGCTAAGGCAACCTTGAAACAAAGAGCGATTTACTGTATAAAGTTACTGCAATTTGTGCTGACTGTATACTTGCTTAATTATTAAAATTCATAAGAAAATTCAATTGAATTAAAGAAGTTAAATGAACTTCAAGCAGTGATGAATCTGTCGGAAAAAATAGGAATCAGGACACTTGAATTATTTACAACCAGTAATAATTAATTTTTGAGCAATACGACAAAATATATTGCAAGCAAAAGAAGCCTAACTAAATACCATCAATATGCAAACTGATAATTGTTCTTTTTTCATTCTATAAATTTTTAAATGGAAGTATTATTTTCAAGCTGTCCCATAATAAACTAACAGCTCCGCTTTTTTCACCCGTTTTTTCTACTGTGTATGTAAGCCGCTCGGTAAACAGATGGTTTTCGGGAATTGCCTCTATGCGTATAATATCCTCCTTTGCGTCATACTCATCTGTAAGGTGCTGGTCAAAATTGGTATTAAGCACCCATGTCCATTTTTCTTTACCAGGTACAGCAAATACGGCATAGGTTCCGGCTTTTATTGTTTGCCCGCCGACAACAACGTCTTTATAAAAGCGGATGGAAGTTGCATTATGCGCTCCGGCTACCCACACTTTGTTCCATGCCACTAACCCGCCCCATATTATCCTGCCTTTAACACCCGGCGAATTATATTCAATATGCACATGCGTGCCGCCTATGGTATTCATGGCGGTGCGGCGAGGACTTCCTTTCAGCGTATCTTCTTTTATAAGTCCGGCATTTACACTATCTGCATAGCCGGCAGGCGGATTACTATGCATGGTATGTGCAGTATGTGTATTGCTGCTTTTTTCTTCCGGTTTATTTTCATTACCTGTGTTACAGGCTGCAAGCGCTACCAATGCAATAGCGCTCATTATGCTCATTAGTTTATTCATTCTTTTTTATTTTTTGTTTTACATTACTTCCCGACAAACCCACTGTCACTCAACGCTTTCATAAAGGCAATAAGATCTTCTTTTTCCTGTTCGGTTAACGGTATCCTGTTGCCGTTCTCCTTTAAAGCAGGATCAAGATTATCGGCATCCAAAACACCATTATCAAAATAATCCAAAACAGATATTCCCCCAGTCTGCATACGTGCTGTAGTATTCGTTCAGGAGGTTTTCTACGCCCGCCTGCAACACGGTTTTACAATTTTTGATGTTAAAGCTATAGTTCGCAGAGATGCTCCAGATCATATAAGCAGGCGTTTGATCTTCGCCATATTCCGGACTGTAATTTCTTTGGGTAAGATCTCCATTCACGGAGGTTTGAATACCGAACGTTTTATACATAAAATGTAGCGAGGTTTGATAGCTCAGCGGCCGAATGAAGGGCAGGTTTCCATCTTTGTCGTCTGTTGCCCGCGCATAAGTGAGCGTTCCCTTCCAGTGTAAATGCTGTAGAATATTATAGTTGGCATTCAACGCTACGTTGAAGATCCTGGCATGATTCAGTGAGGTATATCCCTTCACACCTACGGACTGGTAATTCATGGGGCTTCCCAGGCTCAGAATTCTTCCGATGATATAGTTTTGAATATAGAAATAATTTACTTTGGCCTCCAAACCCATCTTTTCATTTTTAAACCCGGCGCTCGCATTGGCTTCATAAGAAATTTCGTTTTTGAGATCAGGGTTGCCGATATAATCGTAACGGTCAAAACTATTGTAGATATAATAGCCGTAGCCTTCCGAAACAGAGGGTGCTCTGTGCCCGTAGCCGGTGCCTACTGAAAAATTAAATGGATTGAGCGTTAGTTCATAGCTGGCATGCAGTCCCGGCAATATCCTGCTTTTCTCCTGTGGCGTTCCGGGATGGAAGATCCAGTTGAACTCCACATACTTGGAACGGTTGTAATTATACCCCAGCGAGCCGCCGAAGTTCATCCGGCTGTTCTCTGAAATATCCCATGAATTACTCATGGCAAGGCTTGAAAACTTTGTTGTAACCCATGGCCAGCTATAGGCAAACATGGTACGCTTGCTTCGGTCCTGCGGGTACATGCGCATTTCCGCAATGGAGAGGTTGTTGTACGTGTTCAACTGGATTTCAGCGCTGTAATCACCGCGCTTCATATTAGCCCTGGAAACAAGTCCGTAAGTAGTGCTCCATCCTGGCATATCCATGTGCACCAGGTTCTCCGGGCGTTTGGTATCGTCCATATAATGTTCTACAGCATTATAATATATCTTGGTGTCCCAGGCTCTTATCAGTCCGTGCTGAAATAATTGCTTGTAGGAAGCCGATGTAATGAGCGCCCGGGAAAGCCACAGATCCATTGGAAGCGCGGGGAATCCTACGTTGCTCGCCTTATCAAAAATAGCATCCACTCTCACCGAGGAGAACGGGCTTGTCTTATATGCCAGTCCCAGGGAGGTATTGAATTTATTGTATTGAGAATGGCTTACTTCATTATTATTTCCATCATAATAATTACCTGCTTTACGAAAGGAAACGCTTCCGTCTGCCACAAACTTATCGCTTGCATAAGAAAGATTTCCCAGGTTAAAAAGCTGTTTATTATTGAACTCAAAACCTGTTTGGTAAGCGCCGCTATATTTCTTTCCGGGAGTAAATGGCGTGGTCTTTCTCTTCAGGTCAATGCTGCCTGCAACCGTTGCGCCGTGCAGGCTGCCTTCCTGGCCGGATTTAATGTCAACAGAAGAAAGATTGTTGCTTTCTATATACGATGTGATCGGATCCATCTTATCCGTGCATGCGCCAAAAACATGCATGCCGTCAATGGTGATGGTGGAGCGCTCGGTGCTCATATTGTTGAGCAGGGGCTCCCAGGCGTAAGCGCCCCGCTTTATAAAGCTTATATTGTCGGAAGATGCTAAAAATTCATCTACCGAAACCGCCATTTTCATTTCAGTCTGGATTTTCTTTTTTGCAAGGGCAATTATTTTTACCTCCTTCAGAACTTTTGCAGAGTCGCTTTGCGGCTGCGTTTCCTGTGCATTTATATTTATTCCACAAAAAAGAACCCCTAAAACAATACTTAGTTTCTTCATAAATCTTAGAATAAAATATCAATGTATAGTTCACTTTTCACGCCTTCCACTCCCGGTGTAAAATCGGTTGGCACTTCGGTTCCTTTCAGGATCTTCCCGTTCTGGTTCAGCATAATGAAATTCAGTGTCCAGTTTCCCGTCATGGTGTAATTAACCACTCCGTGATACAAACCATCGCTTTGCCGGGTCAGGTCTTTATTGTTGATCGAAGAATGATTGCCCATTGAAGGCTCGGGCATCCTCGGATCAAGCTGCAATGTATAACCGCTTACCTCTGTGTAGGAGAACTGTAAAGGATCCGGAAAGCTCCCCGATGGAGGGTTGGCAGGTTGGTTGAATTTGTATATCCCTGCAACCAGCTCGTTTTCGGCAACCTTCGGCTTTTGCGGAGCTACTAATGCGATAAAGTACTGTTCACCATCTTTACCGGTAAATGCAGTCATATTCAGGTTTTTGTTGGTTTGCTCCTGAACGGTAATGGTTTGCTTAACCGAATGGACTTGATTGTTAATGGTGAAGCTGATATAAAGTTCCCAGGTTTCATTTATACTACTTTCACTTGTAAATGCCGCGTATCCCGGAAAATATTTGTCATCGGCGTTATAAACCAGATCGTAGCGGTGAGGGCAGGAAACCCTGCTGCCGTCGGCACTCGTCATAACCGGCAAAAAAGTTACTGCAGATACATCTTCATTAGTATGATCGCCTGAGATCTTCAACCGGATCTCATTGTACCCTTTATAAAAAGTTCCGTTCAGCGCTTCAATGCTGATATGATAGCCATTGCTATTGATGGCAGCCGCTTCTTTAAACTCATAATGTTCCGTCACTACCGTATTTATCTCTGCTTCATAATCCGTTTTTTCTTTGGTGCACGACATCACCGATAAGCACAGGGTGGTGAAAAAAAATATTGTTTTTTTCATTATTGACGAAAGTCTGGTGAAAAATATCTGACAGGCAGCAGGTCGCTGTAAGCGCCGACGCTTCTTGGTCGTATCAAATTATACACAGGAAAACTGGTAAGCAGAAAGAAAACAGTGTCATCAGCATATATGAATATGTTGATCATGCATGCAAGGCAACCCTTACACACT
>NZ_DAOMOZ010000156.1:0-11849 GCF_035444585.1 Agriterribacter sp. | reverse complement strand
CGGCGATGAAGGTGTGCCAATATCTATAGAAGTAACGGTATTGGATACCCTGTTCGCCGTATAAATTCGTTTACCGTCGGGCGTTAGCACCAGCATGTGCCCGCCATCCTGGCCGGTACCCGTAAGCCAGTCAATGGTATCAGCAGCGAAATCATAGCGCCCCACCGTTCGGGTAAGCTCTGAAATAAAATACACCTTACCGTCTTTTTCCTCAATGCCGTGGGGGCGCAGCAAGGGACCGAGCTCAACCCGGCGGATCTCTTTTCGTGAAGCAATATCAATAATGCAAAGACTGTGTCCGTGCTCCTGCGCGCCGTAATTGGCAACAAAGGCCAGCTTACCATCCGAAGATACCGTCATTTCATGGGGGCCCTGTCCGGTGGGTATGGTAGCTACAACTTTTAAAGTTGCTTCATCAACCACAACCATATTATTGTCTGCTTTATTTAACACCAGCAGGGTGCCGGTAGTTGTTTTTTGCGCAAAGCCGTTACAGCGGCACATTAAACACGTTAATACAGCAAGAATGATTTTTGTATGCATAGCAGCGGTATTGAGAGGGTAGAATGATCATTCTAAAGATACAAATATTACCCGGTGGTGCTTAAATCATAAAATCCGGAGATCTCAATTTCGAAATCCGAAAATTAATGCAATGAAGCTGAAGCCACAGTAGCACGAAAGCGTTATCAGGGCGCTATCCTTATGGTAATGCAAAAGCCACATACGCATCGCCGGAAGCCGTTCCCAGCTTTCCGCCGCCACATGCAATAACGATGAACTGTTTGCCATTCACTTCATACATGGCAGGCGTGGCAAAGCCGGGGGCGGGCAAAGTAGTTTCCCACAACAATTGCCCGTTGCTTTTGTTAAAAGCCCTGAACTTACTATCCTTTGTGGCGGCAATAAATAAAAGTCCCGTTTTGGTAACAACCGGCCCGCCGTAATTTTCTGTGCCCGTTTCTTTTACCCCCATTTCCTTAAATACGGGATCTTCTCCAAGAACCGTTTTCCATAGGTGCCCGCCCGTATTTAGATCGATAGCCGTAAGTGTTCCCCATGGCGGCGCCAAAGCGGGTTTACCGGTTTTAGTCAAAAATTTATCATATCCTGTGAACCGGTAAGGCAACTCCCGGAAAATATCAGCGGCTGTTTGCTGTATTTCAAATTTGCGCTGGTATTCATTCTTCAGGTTCAGCACTACCGAAGCAATGGCTTTTTTTTCTTCGTTTTTCAGATGGCTGAAAGCAGGCATCATCCGTTGCCCCTTGTTGATAAATTCAATCAGTGATGCCTGGTTGTATTTTTTATCCATGCCCAGTATAGAAGGGTAATTACCGCCGCCTTTCATCTCTTTTCCATGGCACGCTGTACAATGCTGCTGGTATAAGCGCTGTCCGGCCTGCAGATAATTTTCGCTGCGGCTTTCTTTCTTTTTAACTTCTTCCATCTTTAATATCCAGGCCATTTCACTGGCATTTACATACAGCATACCTGTTTCAGGATCAACGGCAGGACCGCCCCATTCCCCGCCGCCGTCGAACCCCGGTAATACAACGGTGCCCTGCAGCGAACCGGGCATGAACATTTTGCCTGTACGGTATGACTGCAACTGTTTTTTTACCTCGTCCAGTTCCTCCGGCAACAAATAAGGATTTATATCTTTTTCCAGAAAAGACTGCCGCACAAAAGGCGCGGGCTTTTGCGGGATGGGCTGGGTGGGCCATAACTTTTCGCCATGCAGGGCGTCCGAAGTGTCAACGGGCGTTTCCACCACCGGGAACAAAGGTTCACCGGTATCGCGGTTGAATATAAATACAAAGCCTGTTTTGGTGGTTTGTGCCACCGCATCAATCTTTTTTCCGTTATGCGTTACCGTTAGCAGCACCGGCGCCGAAGAGGGATCATAATCCCAGGTATCGTGGTGAATGTATTGAAAATGCCAGCGCAGTTTGCCTGTTGCCGCATCCAGCGCCAGCAGGCAATCGGCATATAAATTAGCACCGAGCCTTTTGCCCCCGTAAAAATCCATAGCTGCCGAACCCGTAGGTGCATAGGCAATGCCGCGTTCCCGGTCAATGGTCATGCCCATCCAGTTGTTAGCGCCGCCCGTCATTTTCCAGGCATCCTTATCTTCCCAGGTTTCATAACCCGGCTCGCCGGGCTGCGGTATGGTATGAAAGATCCATTTCATTTGTCCTGTACGCACATCAAAAGCACGGATATGACCCGGCGCCGCATCCATACCTTCCGAAACCCTTGTGCCCGTTAGCAAAAGATCTTTATAAACAGTAGGGGCAGACGTTGCGGAAACAAAGAGACCGGCCGCCTGCTCTCCCAACCCCTCATGCAAATCCACTTTGCCTTCTTTACCAAACCCTGTGATCCGTTTACCTGTTCCGGCATCAACAGCATATATAAATTCACCAACAACATAAAATAGCCGTTTATCCTCTTTGCCATCGCTCCAATATGCAACGCCACGATTGTTATTCAAATTGAAGTTCAGCTTATTATTTTCCGCTGTGGTATCGTAAGGAAGAAATACCCATCTGGGCTTACCGGTAGCTGCATCAAGCGCCAACAATTTAAGTTTGGGCGACACAGCATACATTATACCGTTTACCACGATCGGATTGCATTGAATTTGTGAATGTGCCGCCGTGTCTGCATCCCCTGTATGGTAGGTCCATGCCACCTGCAGTTGCTTCACATTGCCCGTATCAATTTGCGCCAGGGAGGAATACTTGTTTCCGGTATAATTGCCATTCACCATGCTCCAGTGGGAGTATTGATCTTGCGATTCATTACTATTGCATGCCTGCTGCAAGATTGAAGTTACCAGCAGTAAAATATAAATCCGATATAATTTCATTACGATCTGTATTTGATACCATTTGCAAGAAAAATAATTGCCAGCACAAGACCTCACCATTCACTCCTTTCTTACCTTTATCACTCCCCCATCTCCCTTCTGTATGGCGCCGACGCCTGCGCACCCTGCCTGCTAACGGCAATAGCTGCTGCCTTAGTGGCAAATTGCACAGCAGCTTCCACAGGCTGATCTTCCGCCAGGGCCACCGCTACCGCAGCGGTAAAAACATCTCCTGCCGCCGTGGTATCTGCAGCCCGAACCTTAACGGATGGTATATGCCCCGAAAATGTTTCGCTGTTCACATAAGATCCGCTCTCACCCAACGTAATAATGCTGTTGCGCACACCCTTAGCTTTAAAAACCTGAACTGCACGTTCACAATCGCTTACAGATCCAATTTTCACTCCCGTGAGCATTTCCGCTTCCACTTTGTTGGGAGTTAATAAAAACAGGTCTGTAAAAATTTCTTTTGGAAGCGGGCAGGCAGGCGCCGGATCAAGAATGACTTTTTTATGATTTTTCCTGGCAAGCGCTATTACTTCATTTATTGTTTCAAGGGGAATTTCAAGTTGCAGGAGGATAATGTCCGCTTCGGCAATTTTATTCCTGTGGCGTATAATATCGGAGGGCGACAGAAATGCGTTGGCGCCCGGGGCTACCACGATGCAGTTTTCCCCGGCTTCATCTACCGTTATGAGCGCTACCCCTGAAGGATGAACCGGGTCGGTAATTATAGCCTCACTATCTATACCCTCCCGTTTAAGCTGGGTGATGGACTGTTCTCCAAAAATATCGTTGCCCACCCGGCCAATAAAAGCAACGTTACCGCCTAACCGTGCAGCAGCTACCGCCTGGTTGG
The DNA here is from genome assembly GCF_035444585.1 of Agriterribacter sp. Taxonomy (GTDB): domain Bacteria; phylum Bacteroidota; class Bacteroidia; order Chitinophagales; family Chitinophagaceae; genus Agriterribacter. The sequence goes on along the minus strand of NZ_DAOMOZ010000156.1, from coordinate 8,115 downwards.
CGCCTTTACCCCCGGCGTTCATAAAAAAATCACCCCCCAGGATGGTTTCTCCGGGAAGGGGAATCCGGTTTGATCTTACCACCATATCGGTATTTGAACTTCCTATAACAAGTATGCCGGTGGAATTGTTTTGCCACTCCTTCATATAGCAATACATTAAACAGCATTTATTATACAATATAGAAAATTATACCCTGCTTACCGTACCGCGGTTTTAACCAGGCTTTTTTACCCGGAAATACCTTTAAAAATAACAGGGAAAGTTGTAGCTTTGCCGCCCGTTATTGCCCGATAGTATAATGGTAGTACGTCAGATTCTGGCTCTGATAGTTCTGGTTCGAGTCCAGGTCGGGTAACAAAAGTGCTGTATGGCACCAGAACTATCATCCCCGGATGTTATCAAAAGTATTGGTATATGGCCATATCAGCAATATATACAGCAGCCGTAAAATAGAAACAGCCATTACAGAGATTTCAATACAGGACCCTCTTAACAAGCAGAGCCTCAATTTATCTGCAAATACCTTCCCAATACAATCAAATCCTCAGCTAAGCAATCTATCTGTTTTGTACATTTACCAAAAACCAGGAATTTTTTTTTATAATTAAGGCCTGGATCGCAGATGATAAAATAAATTGAGAAAATTGAATTGCCGGAGCGAACGCATCATTAAAAAAATAAATCTACAAATGAAAAGCATATTCTATTTGATATTATGTTTATCCCTTACCTTATCTATCACATCCTGCTCGGTAAACAATACCAAAAACCCTAACCTGGAATTGGAGCAAGGCTTCGCTTCCCCGCCGGATTCCATCCAAACCGGTGTTTACTGGTACTGGATATCCGGCAACATCTCTAAGCAAGGCGTGATTGATGACCTGCACGCGATGAAAAAGGCAGGGATCAACCGGGCGTTCATCGGAAATATCTGGAATGAAAATATTTCTTTTGGAAATGTCAAAATGTTCAGCGGGGAATGGTGGGAAATCGTTCATGCGGCACTTAAAACAGCCAGCGATTTAAACATCGAGATCGGCATCTTCAATTCCCCCGGCTGGAGCCAGTCGGGGGGACCCTGGGTAACAGCCGAAAATGCTATGCGCTACCTTACCAGCTCCGAGCTAAGATTGAAAGGGCCGCAAAAAATATCACGAAAACTGGAAAAACCCATTGATATTTTTCAAGACGTGAAGGTTATCGCTTATCCCGCACCTAAAAATGACCGCCTTGCTTTAAATACCCAAAATGGAAGAATTACTTCTGTGCCGTATGTGGCAGACCTGGGTAAAATTACAGATGGGGATAATAAAACGGGAATCAATTTTCCGGTTGGAAACGATTTTGTGATTGATATGAAAGCAAATTCACCATTTACAGCAAGAAGCCTTTCTGTTCGTTCAACGGAGAACCCCATTCATTTAAATGCAGTACTTCAGGCGCGGGAAACAGATGGCACATTCCGCACCATTTCGGAGTTTCAGATCGACCGCTTTAATCCATCGCTCAGTGTTGGATTTGAACCTTATGCTCCCGTTGTGGTGTCATTTCCAGCTACAACGGCCGGTCATTTCCGAGTGGCAATTAAAAATACCAACCCTGATTGCGGACTGGCAGAAGTGGTACTTTCCGCATCACCCCGCATTGAACGATATGCTGAAAAAACCTTAGCAAAAATGTTCCAGACACCCATGCCATTATGGAATGAATACCAATGGCCTTTAGAACCTGAACCCAATGATCAATCTATGGTGATCGATGCTACAAAAGTGATTGATCTTTCACAAAACATGTCGGCTGATGGAACCCTTACCTGGGATGTTCCGGAAGGAGAATGGATAATCCTTCGGACTGGTATGACGCCAACCGGAACTACAAATGCTCCGGCACCTCCTGAAGCTACAGGATACGAGGTAGATAAAATGAGTCGTGCACATATGGAGAAGCATTTTTACAGCCATATGGGTGAATTTTTGAAACGCATTCCTGAAGCCGATAGAAAAACATTTAAAGTAGTGGTTCAGGATAGTTATGAAACAGGAGGACAAAATTTTACAGATGGGTTTTTAGAAGAATTTCAACAAGTGTATGGCTATAACCCACTTCCTTACCTTCCGGTTTACCAGGGAAAAGTGGTAAACAGCGTATTGAATTCCGATCGCTTTCTTTGGGACATGCGCCGTTTGGTAGCAAATAAAGTTGCCTACGATTACGTGGGAGGAATGAGGGAAGTGAGCCATAAGCATGGTTTGCATACCTGGCTGGAAAATTATGGCCATTGGGGGTTTCCGAGCGAGTTTTTGATGTACGGAGGTCAGTCGGACGAGATTGGCGGCGAGTTTTGGAGCAAAGGTGATTTGGGGAACATCGAAAACCGGGCAGCCACATCTTGCGGACATATTTATGGGAAAAATAAAATATCAGCCGAAACCAATACAGCCGTAGGGAACCCGTTTGCACAATATCCGGCCATTATCAAACAACGCGGCGACCGCTTTTTTGCCGAAGGTATTAATAACACGCTGTTGCATGTATACGTTTCACAACCTGATGAAGATATGAATCTGGAATTGAATACCTGGTTGGGAACCGCATACAATCGGAAGAATACATGGTTTTCGCAGATGGATGTTTATACCCAATACCTGAAACGAACCAACTACATGCTCCAGCAGGGATTGAATGTGGCCGATGCGGCATACTTTATTGGAGAGGATGCCCCAAAAATGACAGGGATAACCGATCCTCCCCTCCCCATAGGTTACCAGTTCGATTATATGAATGCCGAGGTGATTGAAAAATACATGACCGTGAAAGATGGTCTGATTACGCTTCCCCACGGAACCCAATACCGGATTATGGTTTTACCAAAGCTGGAAACCATGCGTCCGGAGCTGTTAAGTAAAATCAATCAACTGGTTAACGATGGCGCTGTGGTTCTTGGCCCTCCGCCTTCCCGTTCGCCCAGCTTGCAGAATCAGCCCCAATCAGACCGGCAGGTTAAGGAAATGGCAAAAGAACTATGGGGCAATGTAGATGGTACAACTGTCAAATCACGAAAAGTGGGAAAAGGAATGATCATGAATGGACTGGATATGAAGGAAGCATTTGCGCTGATCAATTGCATACCGGATTGCAACTTACCGGAAAGCAATACGATCCATTATGGTCACCGGACACTTGGAAACAGTGAAATATATTTTATAACCAACCAAACTGCCGAAACAACAACGGTAACGCCTGAATTCAGGGTCAGCGGACTGCAACCCGAACTCTGGGAAGCTGCCACCGGGAGTATGCGGCATTTACCGGCATACATTCAAAAAGAAAACACAACCGCGGTTCCATTGAAACTTGCACCCAATGAAAGCGTGTTCGTGGTTTTTCGCAAACAGGCAGGTCCGGCCAATATTCATGATCTGGAAGCCAATTATCCTACCCCAACTGTTATCGGAGAGCTGAAGGGGCCATGGAACGTTCAGTTCAATTCAAAACAAAGAGGCCACCGGGAACCGGTTGTTTTTGAAACACTTTATGATTGGACGACTTCACCGGATGAACGCATCAAATACTTTTCAGGAACTGCTTTTTATACCACTACATTTCAACTGGAAAAGAGAACCGGGGATCAACAAATAATCATTGATTTGGGCAACTTTACGGCCATGGCCAAAGTAACGGTGAACGGCACGTATGCCGGAGGAATATGGACAAAGCCTTGCCAGTTGAACATCACAGATCTGGTTAATGAAGGTGAAAATGTAATTCAGGTGGAAGTGGTGAACACCTGGGTAAACCGTTTAATCGGCGACAGCAAATTGCCGATCAATGAACGACCAGCCTGGTCCGCAGCCAACAATCCCTACAAGCCTGCCGATTCCTTACAGCCTTCCGGATTATTCGGCCCGGTAAGAGTGTTGAGTGTGAGTGCATACCGAAAAGCGGACAAGTAAAGAAGCCCTTCATAGAAATTTAAACACACCTGTTGAATTGTGATTTTATGCATTACTTTAAGCCCCTTTTTTAATCTACTTACATGACAAAAATAAGTGTAGTACTCGGCTGTATGCTGCTGTTTTTTATTGGATGCAACAACAACAAACCACAAAATTGTGAACCTCAGCAAAGAAATAAAGCGTTAGCGTCAATTGATTCGCTGCGCACCGGCCTCAATTGGCCCGCTGAACTCAGGATAACCGGTTTCGCGGGCCCCGATCTTACTCCAAGTCCTGCCTGCCTTGCAGTAGCACCCTCAGGCGAAGTGTATGTTGGGGTGGACATGATCGGATCTCTCGGCAAAGATCCGGGTAAAGGGATGATCATGAGGCTGGTGGATTGCAATAATGACGGGATAATGGACAGCTATACGGAGTATGCCGCCGTAGACAACCCCCGCGGGATCATACCGCTTGGCGACAAGCTTTTTGTGCTTCATACCATGTTCTCAAAAGATAGCCTCGCAACGGGGATGGATCTGGTGGTTTTTGAAGATAAGGATAACGATGGGATTGCCGACGGCCCTTCCAAACCGCTCATTGAGCATATCAGCAACCCAACATTTCTTAAAAGCCGCGGTACCGACCACGCCACCAACGGTATCCGCATGGGGATAGATGGCTGGATATATATTGCTACAGGCGACTTCGGTTTTCATGATGCCATAGACCGTGATGGGAAAAAATTAACCATGCTGGGCGGGGGAATAGTGCGGGTGCGCCCCGATGGTACAGAAATGGAAATATACTCGCATGGGCTGCGCAATATCTACGACGTAGCCATAGACCCCTATATGAATATTTTCACCCGCGACAATACGAATGACGGCGGCGGCTGGAACATCCGTTTCAGCCACCAGCTTCAATCGGGTGAATACGGATATCCCGTATTGTTCAAACATTTCACCGAGGAGATCATCCCCGCCATGGCAGACCTGGGGGGCGGCTCCGGCACAGGCGCTCTTTTTATGGATGACCCCGCCTGGCCCGACAAATACAACAACGTGCCCATGATGGCGGACTGGGGAAGGAACCAGGTATATATACACAGGATAACCCCATCAGGGGGAAGTTACACGCAGGAGCAGGAAGACTTTATTAAATTACCGCAGGTTACCGACCTGGACATTGACGCTTCCGGGCGGCTCTATCTTTCCGCCTGGAACGGCGCCGGGTATTCCGGAGACTCCGGCAAAGGATTTGTTGTTCGTGCGATACCCAGGGATTGGGAATACAAACCTTTTCCCGATCTTAAAGACGCTTCCGTGTCTGAGCTGCAATCTTTATTGAAGTCGGCCAGTGCAGCGGCACGGCTGAGCGCTCAGCAGGAGCTTCTCGGAAGATCGCCCAAAAAAGCCGCTAAAGCGGGATGGAAACTGGCAACCAACAAAAGCCTTCCGTTGTATGCCCGTGTAGCGGGTATGTATACCTACGCGCAGGCTACAGGTAAAGAAGGCATCAAAAACCTGGTTCAGCTTGGTTCGGAAGAGGCCATGAAGGAATTTGCATTGCGTGCTCTCTCCGACAGGAAACCTTTTTTAAAGGAAGTGCCTGTTGAACCTTTTTTGAACGGACTCAAAAATACTTCGCCGCGCGTTCAGATAGCATCCATCATCGGACTGGGCAGATTGGGCCGGCCGGAGGCTGCAGCCGCTTTACTGCAAATACGGGTTCCCGCATCATTCGCAGCTCCTCCCGCCGGAGAGGAGGGACCGCATGCCACGCCCAATACAGCTATTATTCCGGCACATCTTGCCGTAAGGTCCCTGGTAGCGTTGAATGCTGTGGACGCCTGTGTGGCTGCCATCGGATCACAAAATTCCACTTTGGCGCTTTGGGCACTGCGCTATATGCATGATGCAAAAGCAGTAGACGGATTGATCGAAGCCTATGGTAAATCGCAGGATGAAACATTGAAAGCCCAGATCCTTACCACGTTAGCACGGCTTTATAAAACAGAAGCGTCGTATGACGGCTCCTGGTGGTGGAGCACCCGGCCCGATACGCATGGACCTTACTACAAACCAATGAAGTGGGCATCTTCCGATAAAATCAATGCATTTCTCACGGAGGAATGGGAAAAGCGGGATGCCGGAGGAAAAGCGTTTTTCACCGGCTTAAATGGTAAGTTCCGGCTGGGCATCAGCGGGTTTGGCGGCGAAGAAGCAATGGAACCGGAACATGAAACCAAAATTGATTTGAATAAGATCAGGAATCAGAAAGGCCAGATCGGAAAATCATCCATCGAGGACATTATGCTTGCGATGGATAAGATCAAAGGCAACCCGGCCACCGGTAAAAAGCTCTTCGTTCAGCAGGGCTGTATTGCCTGCCACAGCGTCAGCAAAGGTGAAACCATGAAGGGACCTTTTATGGGGCAAATTGGTTCTATTATGACGCGTAAGCAGATCGCGGAGTCTATTCTCAAGCCTAATGCCTCTATTTCACAGGGTTTTGCAACAGTACTCGTAACCACAAAAGATGGCAAAAACATGATGGGTTTTGTTACCGGCGAATCGGCAGACAGGATCGTTTTGCGCGACATTACCGGGGCAGCGCATACCATCAACACAAAAGATATCAAAGAACGCAAAGAGCAGGAGCATTCTATGATGCCTCCCGGCCTGGCCAATGCTTTATCGTACGAGGAATTTGCTTCGCTCATCACCTACCTTTCGCAGCAGAAAGGATGAAGCAACAATAGGATTGCCCGGGGTATCTGCATAATTATTTCGAAGCGAACAACGCATGATGATTGCTATTGCAGGAAAGGAAATAAAACAGGATGCAAGCTCAATAGAAAAAGCCCCATAGAAATGGGGCCTGTATTGTAAACCCTTAACCCTGAAAAAAGGCAATTTACCTTAATTGTTCTGTTGAAACAATAAGCATTAACCCTCAATTTTTAATAATTGGAATTGTATTGCCAAATCATGGTGTTTGCATGGATGTATTGCAACTTGAACAGGCAAATGACAAAGGCCAACTGCGCATCATTTACAAGCATTGCACTTTAGAAGGAGCCGGCACCGGCAGGACCATTGTGCTAAAAGACGAAAAGGGAAGTACATTGAAGAAGTGGACCTTCACCAATGCCGGTGGTTCCGATCTGAGCATGAGCATTCCGGTAAGTGAGTTATTGCAGTTGGAAAAAAACAATGCCGGTCATGACCTTAGTCTCCGGTATACTGCGCGGGAACTTCCCAAGGGAGAGACACTTGCATTTCTTCGGGTTAAATGAATACAAAAGATATTGCAGCAACACAGAAAGGCGATGTCTTTTTTTAATGACTGCTGTAGAACAGCATAGGACAAGATATAAGCAGGTTGTACTATAACAACGGCAATAGGAAACCATTACGTTTGCAGCGGTTTTTCATAGGATATTGGATTTAAAACGGGGCGGATTTCTATCCGGCCCTTTTTTATTTAAGTGAGAACTACGGCAGGTAGTGGTTTTATACTGTTTCATTTATTTTTTTAGCCTTCTTCCACCAACGCGGCTCCTTACCGGTATCACGGCGGCTTTCGGGGCACTTTTGCTGGGCATCCGCTACGGCAATCAGTACCATATTTACGATACTCCTTACCGAACTGCCCAATTGCAATACATGTACCGGCCTTGCCAAACCCAGCAGCACGGGTCCTATGGTATCAAAACCACCCAATTCCTGCAACAGGTTATAGGCAATATTGCCGGCGCTCAAATTCGGGAAAATAAGGGTATTCACGTCCATATCCACCAACTCGCTGAAAGGATAGTTCTCCTTGAGTATTTCCTTATCAAAAGCAAGGATGCCCTGCATTTCTCCGTCAACAATGAGATCCGGGCTTTTTTGTTTCAGCAACTCCCGGGCCTGGCGAACGGTTCTCGCTTCACTGGTATTGCTGCTGCCAAAATTGGAATAACTGAGCATGGCCACCCGTGGCGTAATGCCAAAATTTTTCACTTCCCGGGCCACCAACAGCGTTATATCCGCAAGCTCTTCTGCAGTAGGATTAAAATTCACCGTGGTATCGGCAAGGAACAAGGGTCCTTTTTTGGTAACAATAATATACATGCCTGCAATTTTGTTCACTCCTTTTTCTGTTCCCACTATTTCCAGCGCAGGCCTTACT
>NZ_DAOMOZ010000155.1:0-12083 GCF_035444585.1 Agriterribacter sp. | reverse complement strand
GTGTATTAGTGCCTTTGTGGCATACCTTCTATACCGCCCTTTTGAGACAGCCCCTTTTATGTATTAATGTCAGGGTTTTAATACAGCCTTAGCAGGTATTGCTTAATGAACAAATGCCAAAGCATTTTATACGGGACTTTATTTTAAACTTTTTATTGCCAAAAGAAAAAAGGATAGTCCGGTTAAGAACTACCCCCAAATTAAATTACTGCAAACCTGTAAGCCGGATTCTGTCGGGTGCTATCATTTATCTTGCCTGGCCATTGCTGAACAGGTCCATCTGCTTACCCTTCCCGATATTTCAATAAAGAAAATTTCGCCGGGCCGGCAAAAGATCGGGATATACATAGCATTTCAGTACACAAGGTTTACCCATTACACATGTTACCATCTATAATAGTGAGCTCTTACCTCACTTTTTCACCCTTATCACGCCTTGCAGCGCGACGGTTATTTTCTGTGGCACTGTCTGTTACCGCCGGAGCGGCACCCGGCTGTTAACCGGTGTGTTGCCCTGCACTGTCCGGACTTTCCTCGATTCCGCTATGCGGAGCCGCGATAGCACAGTTTGCAGCAAATACAAAGATAGTTCTAAACCAGGTAAGAAACGACGTGCTCAGGAATATGCATCATCATCCTGTTGCGCCTGACCATGATCTTAGCTTTTTTCAACCACATAACCATAAAAGGTAACAGACTGCCGGTCGTTACCGCTTACCTGCAGGGTGGCGTAACCGTTATCGGAAACATGCAAATTAAATTCTCTTACCGAACGTACATCTTTCGGCTTAATGGAAATATCCCAGCCTTTTTTCTTCTTCAGCTCTGCATCATACGTAAAATCGGTAGAGGTAAACCGGAGCGGCCCGTTGGCAGGATCCATCAGCGGTGTATAGATACGGCCCATATAAGGTAAAAAACTTACGATCTTACCTTCAGATACGCTTAAATCGTAATCACCATTCAGGTGACGGGTTGGTCCATTCATCGGTAAAAGCGTTTGGGCCTTAAAAACATAGTTTTGCGCTTTGATAGATGCTTCGATCTTGTTTTCTTTCGTTGATTTTTCAGATTGTGCCTGCAAAGCACTCCAGCCGAACACTGCAAGTATGCCCAGTAATGCAGCAGGTTTAAAAATATATGCGTTTTTCATTTTTAAATATTTTAGTGTTGTTCTTATTTAGATGCAGACCTGTAAAACGGGTTTAATGTATGCTGCTCAAAGAAAGTGTTAATTTATTTTCTGAGATTCTTTCTTTCCGGTAAATATAAAAGCTGTTAGATACTATATTTGCGTTCAGGGGATAACCAGGGATCCTGATTCCTGAAAACCGTTCCCGGATGGATTTTAATCAGCTTATCTTTTAATAATATGGCAGAAGACCGGTTTTTTAAGGATGAAATTAAAAAGGCAACCGATTTTAAATTTGGCGCCGGGGTTGCCAATGTGTTTGATGATATGGTAAACCGTTCGGTTCCTTATTATGGCGAAATGCAGCGCATGATAGCCGAACTTGCTTCAAACCATGCCAAAGAAGGTGGACAGGTATATGATCTGGGCTGTTCTACAGGCACTACCCTCATAGGCTTAAATACGATGGTAGGCAATAATGTTAAGTTTGTTGGTATAGATGACTCGGAGGAGATGCTGAAAAAATGCGGGGGTAAGCTCGAAGAAGCAGGTTTTACCAGGGAATATGAGCTGATCTGTGCAGATATCAGCAATAAGATTGAAATTGTAAATGCCGATGTGGTGGTGCTTTGCCTTACTTTGCAATTTGTTCGGCCAATGCACCGGGCACAATTGCTTCAACGGATCTATAAAGGGTTAAATCCTAACGGGGCATTGATACTCGTAGAAAAGATCCTGGCGGAAGACAGCCATTTTAACCGCGACTTTATCAGATATTATTACAATTATAAGAGACGGAATAACTATAGTGAACTGGAAATATCCCAAAAAAGAGAAGCGCTGGAAAATGTGCTGATTCCCTATAAACTTAGCGAAAATACAGGGATATTGCAGGACACGGGTTTTGCTCACTGCGAAGTGTTTTTTAAATGGTATAATTTTGCAGGCATCATCGCGGTGAAAAAATAAATGTCTGTATTTAAGTGCTGTTTCCGCTACGATGCACAATACCGGCTTTTCAATTTTAAAAATTTATGGTAACAATCGGGAACTTTTTTTTCAGGTACCGCAACTGGATCTTTATTCTTTTTTACGCAGCACTTTTTATTCCTTCGCCACCCCTGTTTTCTGAAGAAAGATTTGGCGGGCACCATTATATCTGGCCGATTGTAACAGGCCTGCTGGTCACTGTTTCGGGGCAATTGATCCGGGGAGCCACTATCGGGCTGGCCTATATCGTTCGCGGCGGCAGCCAGGGAAAGCCTTATGCAGAAGGATTGGTAACCGATGGCATCTTTAATCATTGCCGCAATCCTTTATATGTTGGAAATATTTTAATGCTGCTGGGGGTTGGCATATTGGCCAACTCTTTGTTTTATGTGGCAGTTATTATTCCTGTTTTTCTTTTTATTTACCAGTCCATTGTATTGGCCGAAGAACATTTTTTGCGTGGTAAATTCGGAACCGGCTTTGACGCTTATTGTAAAAAGGTGAACCGGTGGGTACCCGACCTCAGGAATATCGGTAAAACCTTTAACAGCATGTCTTTTAACTGGCGGAGATGGATATTAAAGGAATATAATACACAATTTGTATGGTTATCGGGCATTACGCTCATCATTTTGTTGAAATACCCGCACATTACAGCTTATGACAGCCAATACCGCAATGCGCTGATGGCTGTAATTCTTTCTTTGCTTCTGTTAACCTATCTCCTTATACGTTACCTCAAAAAATCGGGTAAGATGAAAGCATAATGCAGATCGGATTATCACACTGTTAACGGACTTATATATGGCGAACTTCTTATTAATAGGCATTTGTATTGTGGCCGGCTTGCTGGTTCGCAGGTTCACAGCTGTTCCTGCCGATGCCTATAAAGGAGTTAATGCTTTGATCATTAACCTGGCATTGCCGGCAGTTGCTTTTAAATACCTGCCCCATATACAATGGACGAAATCATTGATACTGCCTGCTGCGATGCCGGTAATAGTATGGTTGTGCGGGTGGGTATACGTAAAAGCATACGCTGCCAAAGCAAAGCTGGATAAGCGAACCGAAAACGGGTTGAAGCTGGTAACCGGTTTAGGCAATACCTCGTTTCTGGGGTTCCCGCTTGTTATTGCCTGGTTTGGCCATGATGCCCTTGGCATTGCCGTAATATGCGATCAGGTTACATTTACGCTGCTTGCCACGGCCGGTATTGTGGTAGCGATGAATGCTTCGGAAAAGCACTCCCTTTCCGCAGGAACGGTATTAAAGAAAATGTTTTCCTTCCCTCCTTTTGTGGGGTGTGTTGCGGCTTTGGTGCTGCCCCTGTTTATCAACTTGTCGCCACTTGATCCTTTGTTTGATATGCTGGCGGCAACCGTAGCCCCGTTAGCCTTATTTTCTATCGGGTTACAGTTAAAGTTTGATGGATGGCGCCGGGAGTTAAAGCACCTGTCGGCATCTTTTTTATATAAACTGGTGCTGGCGCCTTTGATTATTTTGGGCATAGTGCACTTTTTAAATATGAAAGGAACGATACCTGAAATCAGTATTTTTGAATCGGCAATGCCTTCCCATCTTACTGCAACGATTGTTGCAAGTGAATATAATCTCAACCCCAAACTCACCAGCCTGGTGGCTGGCATCGGTATTGTAATATCCTTTGTTACCACCGCAGTGTGGTACTTTATTATAAAAGGCTAACTTGCCACCGGAAATGTATTTTAACAGTTAAAACGTATACGTATGATGCAATTCAGGCAACTGGGTAATTCTGATTTAAAGATCGCGGCGCTTATTTTTGGGGGAAATGTTTTTGGCTGGACGGTTGATGAAAACAGATCCTTTGAATTATTAGATGCTTTTTCGGCAGGCGGTTTTAATTGCATTGATACGGCAGACAGCTACAGCCGCTGGGTGCCGGGCAATAAAGGCGGGGAAAGTGAAACGATCATCGGCAAATGGATGAAGCAAAAAGGCAACAGGCAAAAGATCATCATTTCTACAAAAGTAGGTTCCGATATGGGGCAGGGACATAAAGATGTGTCGAAAAAATATATTTTGAAAGCGGTGGAAGATTCGTTAAATCGCCTGCAAACAGATTATATTGACCTTTACCAAACGCACTGGGACAACGAAGCCACGCCGGTGGAAGAAACACTCGAAGCGTACGATACACTGGTAAAACAGGGCAAAGTAAGATGGACTGGCGCTTCTAACCTGTCTCCCGAACGGCTCACGGCATCGCTGGCTGCCGGTAAAAGACACAACTATCCCGTTTATCAAACATTGCAGCCCGAATATAATTTGTACGACCGGAAAAACTTTGAAGAGAACTATCAACCCATCTGCAGACAGCATAAGCTTAGTGTGATCAATTATTATTCACTGGCGTCGGGTTTTCTTTCAGGTAAATATCGCAGTGAAGCCGATCTGGGTAAAAGCAAAAGGGGAGGAGGCATAAAAAAGTACCTCAATGAAAGAGGGCTCCGGATCCTGTCGGCCTTGGATAAAGCAGCCGCTGCTCATAGCACCACACCGGCAGCAGTTGCCATAGCCTGGCTTATTGCACAACCAACCGTTGCAGCACCTATAGCCAGCGCTACCAGCATTGAGCAACTCAATGTGCTGATGGCTGCGTCAACGCTGCAGCTAAATGCAGAAGCCATAGCCGGACTGAATGAATCAAGCGCCTGGTAAAACCGGTTAATGAAATGGCAGGCTACCCAAAGCGGTATTTAGCGGGGAATCTTTTCTACGTTTTTGTTCTTTTGAAAGAGCGTATTCTTTTGGCAGGTAATTTGAAATTAAAGGTAAACGCTTATTTATTTCAGCTAAAACAACAATCATATGAAAACGTTGGGGATCATTTTAATTGCTGCCGGTATATTAATGCTCATTTTCCGCGGCTTTAGTTTTACCAGGGAAAAAAATATCATTGATGCCGGTCCCATCGAATTAAACAAGAAAGAAAAGAAAAATGTGAGTTGGCCAATGTACGCCGGCGGTATTGCAGTAGCTGCGGGTGTTGTAGTATTGCTTGCGGGCAGAAAAAAGATATGATCATCAGGAAAAGCCGTTGCAGGTTTGAATGACACCATAGAAGGGCCCCGTAAAACAGCGTAGCCTGGAAGGTAGCCGATAATATATTTTTTTGATCCATACACTATGGATAAAAGTGAGATGTTGTGTCTCACTTTTTATTTATTGCATTTTTCTTTTTTTCCATACGGTTATTGGCGCGTGTGTCATACATTTGATAAGGATTATATACGGGTATGACTTTAGTCACTTGTTAATTTTTAATTCGGAGTAATTTTGACCAAATTGAGAATATGATTTTAAAGCAATGCAGTGCTGTTCTTTTACTGTTGTCATTTATGGCGCAGGTATTAAGCAGCCCTTTTATTGTTTTTGATTATTATGTGAACACGGCAGGCTATGCAAAAAACTGCGTTAATAAAGCAAGAGTTGAGTTACATTGCAATGGGAAATGCCAGATGGCAAAAGAGCTGAAACAGCAGGAAGAAAGAGAGCAGCAAAGCCCCGTGGAGGGAAACAGTTATAAAACACCGGTATTTCTTTTTTCAAAATCATGGCTCACATTCGCTCCTGCCGCATTGCTGTCTGCGTCCTTAAATAACTTTCCCGATTTTCAGGATGTTCTTATAAAAGGTGTATCCCTGCCGGTTTTTCATCCTCCCTGCCATTCAGCTACATCAACCTTGGTAATTTCACGCAGTATAGCATAAGCTATGCAGACTATTCCATTACGTTTAAATGCATAAAATGAACAGAATATTTTTTTGCGCCATACTATGAGCAGTAGTGTTTTCAGCTTGCAAAAAAGAAGGAACCCAACCGGATCACATTAATAAAACCCGGCTTGCCGACATTACCAGTGATAATACTACCATCACCTTGTGGTCGGATGGCGGAGCAATACAAACCGGATACAATAAATTATACGTTTCGCTTAAAAACAGCCAGGGCAACGATATCAAAGATGCAACGGTTACCTACACGCCCATGATGGATATGATTTCAATGAAGCACAGCAGCCCGGCAGAGCAACCTGTATATAACAGTGAACTTCAATTGTATGAAGGTGCTGTTGTTTTTACCATGCCCACTTCAGAAATGGGAGCCTGGCAATTGGATGTAGCAGTAAATAGCACCACGGTTTCTTTTCCACTCACCATCAGCGCAGCGCCTCAAAACCAACTGGCTACTTTTGTAGGCACAGATGAAAACAAATATGTACTGGCGCTTGTGCCACCGCTTACATGGCAGGTGGGATTGAACGATCTGGATATTTTGATCAACAGGCAGACTTCTATGACCGCTTTTCCTGCCGATGACGGCTTTACTATTGAGTTTACGCCGGAAATGCCTTCCATGGGACATGGGTCTCCCAATAATGTTCACCCCGTTTCCACCGGTAGCGGGCATTATAAAGGAAAGGTGAATTATACGATGACAGGCGACTGGCGATTACATTTTAAGCTGAAAAAGAATGATGTGGTAATAGCCGAAGACGCTTACGTTGATATTTTGTTTTAGCAGACCACAGAAAAGCACGGCTACCGTGTATTTCAAAACAATGTTTATGATCATCAGAAATATTACCCTGCTCATTTTTATTTTACATGCGGCTTCCGTTGTTCCGGCGCAGGAGGATACTTCGTTTCATACATCCGTTACCTTGCAGGAGGTGGTGGTGCAGCATGATGCCAGGCTGCGCAACAGCAGGGAAAAAAAACATAGCGCCAACCTACAGACATCTACGGACCAGTTACTGGAAAGTGTTGCCGGTATAAATATGATAAGGCGGGGAAATTATGCATGGGAGCCCACGATCCGTGGATTGAACGCAGGGCAGATAAATGTTACCATATCGGGCATGGCTGTTTTCGGCGCCTGTACAGACAGGATGGATCCCGCCAGTTCTTATATAGAGCCTAATAATCTGCAAAGCATAACAGTGAATTATGGAGCCGGTAACCAGTCGTACGGGAGCAGCATTGGCGGTGGTTTTAATTTTAAGCTGAAGCAACCCCGTTTGAACAATGAAAAACACTTTACCGGATTGGCCGGTGTAGGGTACGAAACCAATGCACATACCATGCAAACACTTGCAGCGGCAGAATATAGCAGTAAGGTTTTTGCCATTAGGGGCAACGGTATCTTTCGCAGAGCAGGTAATTATGTTGCCGGTGGAGGAAAAGAGATCGCTTTTTCGCAATACGCGAAATGGAATGGCGGGCTTTCGGCAGTGTACCGGGTGGCGGAGCGTCATTTTATAAATGCAGATTATATACAGGACGAAGGATGGGACATTGGCTATCCTGCCCTGCTGATGGATGTGTCTTTTGCAAAGGCAAAAATAGCATCGGCATCGCACTTGTATCAGCCGCACAATAAGCGTTTGCGCAGGTGGGAAACAAAATGGTATTATAATGCGATAAACCATGCCATGGATGATACCAAACGACCTAAAGACCAGGTGCCCATACATATGGATATGCCGGGAACATCGCGTACCGCAGGTTTTTACACAGAGGCTCAATGGACCGTTGGCAGCAGGCATCAGGTTACTACGCGTTTAAATGGCTACAGGAACAGGTTACATGCTGAAATGACCATGTACCCTGATGGTGCTGCCTCCATGTTCATGCTTACCATTCCGGATGCACAGCGCGATGTAATCGGGCTGGATCTTTCCGATAAAATAGCGCTTGCTCCAAAAGCTGAACTTGTAGCCGGGATCAGAACGGATTACTCAGGATCGTCGCTCTATAGCGCTGCCGGTAAGCAATTGCTTTCAGGTGTGCATGCGGGTGACCTGAGCCGTAACCGTATTTTATACAATGTATACCTGAACGCACAATACAGAACCAATGATCATTGGCTGTTGTATACGAATGTGGCAGGAGCGATGCGCGACGCCACTTTGCAGGAAATGTACGGTTTCTATTTGTTTAACCGCACCGATGGATCTGACTATATCGGGAATCCGCGGCTCCATAAAGAAACTTCGTGGAATTTTGGTACGGGAGCGCGTTTTCATCAAAAGATATTCACCCTGGAAGGTCAGGCTTTCGCGTATGTATTCAGGCATTATATTGCGGGCATGCCGCTGGCAGGATATAGTGTAATGACGATGGGTGCCAACGGAGTGAAACAGTATAGAAATATTGCATCGGCTGTATTATACGGCACAGAAGCCACTTTGCAGGTGCAGCCCTTTTCGTTTTTGAACATAAAGAGCAGCAATACGTATACGCGCGGACAGGATGCGGATCATGACGCACTTCCCTTCATCGCTCCTTTTAAGTCGGTAAATACTGTTAATGTGGTTTGGAAGGGATACAGCCTCAGTACTACATCTGTACACGCCGCTGCGCAGCGTTATGTGAGCAGCGAAAAGTATGGTGAATTGCCCAGTAAAGCGTACACTATTGCCAACCTGTCTGCCGGGAGGTCTTTTCAACTGCAACCGGTAGCGCTGGATTGTCATGTGGGTGTTGTTAATCTTTTTGACAATGATTATTATGAGCACCTTGATGTTTTGAAGATTCCGCGACCGGGCAGGAACATTGTACTGCATCTTACGGTAAGGTTTTGAGCTATGGCTTATCCCGGGGCTAAACAGGTCTTTTGCACGTAAGAAATAGCAGTACATTTGGGTTGACATTCAATAACCCGTTCGCCGGAAAATAAAAACTATAAAAATGACTTTTGATGAAATGTTATATTTTTCCTTCTATGTGGCAGGCGGGTTAATTGCGGGCCTGCTGGTAAAAAAAGTGATCTCTCCCATTGTTAAAAGAGCCGTAGCCCACACCAGGTGGACGGCTGATGATCTGATCATCGAAAGTATCGGCAAATGGGTAATTCCCTGGTTTATTGCACTGGGTTTTTTCCTGGGGTGGAGACAGGTAGAGATGGATCTCAAATATCATCAATGGATCGAGAAAGGCCTGGCGGTCTTTTATATTTTTTCCATCACCTGGATAGTGGCAACAGTGCTTTCAGGGATGACGAAGGTAAAGGATCCGGACAGTGAAGCGGTTGTCAGGTCCTCATCCATTATTGGCAATATCATCAAAGTGATCGTGTATTGTATAGGCGTGCTTGTTATACTCCAGTCGCTTGGCATTTCCATTACGCCTATCCTTGCAGGCCTGGGTGTGGGTGGTTTGGCTGTAGCGCTTGCCCTGCAGGACACCCTGTCTAACCTGTTTGCCGGTATCCAGATCATATCCACCAAACAAATCAATCCGGGCGATTTTATTAAACTGGAATCGGGCCAGGAAGGATTTGTGGAAGATATCAGCTGGAGATACACTGCGCTTAAAACAGGAGCCAATAACATAATCATAGTACCCAATTCAAAGCTTGCCGGTGTAATCGTTTCTAATTATTTTTTACCGGATAAAGAAGTCGTATTTGATATCGCCGTTGGAGTTGACTATAACAGCGACCTGCAGAAAGTAGAAGAGGTAACGGTAAAAGTGCTCAAAGAAATGCAACAGGCTTCTCCCGACTGTGTTCAGCATTTTGAGCCTTTTATCCGCTTTCAGCAGTTTGGTGAAAGCAGCATTCAGCTCAAAGCTTTTCTCAAAGCAAAGACATTTGGCAGCCAGTTTCTTATTAAACATGAATTGATGAAACGGATCCAGAAAAGATATATGGAAGAAGGCATCAGCATTCCTTTCCCCGTACGGAATGTTTTTATCAACAAACCGGATGGAGAATAAGGTACCCCGGAAGTTTATAGTTTTCAAACTATTCTACCGGTTCCGCTTACCACTTACTACTTTACCAAAACAGCGTGTACAATGCTATAAGAATACCGGTAACCAGTATGGCGCCTGCAGCAAAGCCCGGGTTGGTTTTGAACATAGACTTATCTATCTCCAGCCCGTTGGTTTTGACTCCCTTCCTGTTTTCATATACGCTGATGATATACATGCCGATAACGGAGATAACGAACACAAAGAACATCCTGTCTATAAAGGGTATTTCATATAAAGCACTACCGTCTTTCTGCAGCGCCAATTTGGAAAAACCAAACGGGCTCAGCCATTCAAGATTGACCATTGAGGGTAATACTTTAAAGAGAATAGACAGGGCAAAACCTCCTATAGTAGCGAAAAGCGCCGCGTTGGATGTGGTTTTTTTCCAGAAAAAGCCTAAAATGAACATGGCGAATATCCCGGGGGAAACAAAGCCGGTATATTCCTGGATGTATTCAAATCCCCCTTTTTTATCAATGCCCATGAAAGGCGCGATAATTACAGCCAGCAACATGGATATGATCACCACAACCCGCCCGATGTTTACCAGCTTCCTTTCACCGGCTCCGGGGTTTACCTTCTTTTTATAAATATCAAGGGTAAAAATGGTGGAGATGCTATTGGCCTTGCCTGCCAGGGAAGCTACCACTGCTGCCGTAAGGGCGGCAAAGGCAAGGCCTTTCAATCCCGAAGGCAGCAGGTTCAGCAGAACCGGGTAGGCCTTGTCGGGCTGTAATTCGCCGTTTACCAGCATCTCCTGTTGAAAATACCCGTTTTCGTGCAGCACAAAAGCCGCGATGCCCGGCAACACTACTATTACCGGCATAAGCAATTTTAAGAAGGCGGCAAACAGAAGCCCGTTCCTGGCCGTTTTTAGATCAGCGCCCAGGGCGCGTTGAGTAATATATTGATTACAACCCCAGTAATTCAGGTTCACGATCCACATACCCCCAATGAGTACAGACAGTCCGGGCAAGCTGAGATAGCTGGGATTATCTTTCTTAAAGATCATGTGAAAGTGGTCATTGGCGTTTTCGGTAAGCAGTTTAAAGCCGGCGACCACCCCGCCATCAGAACCAAAATGAGTAGCCACCAGGTTAAGTGCCAGGTAGGTGGTAACCAGCCCGCCCAATATCAAGAAGAAAACCTGTACCACGTCGGTATAGCCAATCACCTTCATGCCGCCAAGCGTAATGATAATGGCAAAAACGGCCAGGAACAGCATACACAAAGTAAAATTGATGCCCGAAATGCTGCTGATGGCCAATGCGCCGAGGAACAATATGGAAGTAAGGTTAACCACCACGTACAATAACAACCAGAATACCGCCATGATCATCGCTACCGTGCTGTTGTACCTTTGATTAAGGAACTGCGGCATGGTATAGATCTTGTTCTTCAGGTATACCGGTATAAAAAATATGGCTACCACCAGCAGGGTAGCCGCAGCCATCCATTCGTAGGTGGAAATGGCAAGCCCCATGGTAAACCCGTTCCCGCTCATGCCGATAAACTGTTCTGCCGAAATATTAGACGCAATAAGAGAAGCGCCTATCGCCCACCAGGTAAGTGAGCCCTCCGCAAGAAAAAAGTCTTTGGTATCCGTGCTTTTCTTTTTCTTACGCTGGTATATCCAGTAGCCATAGATAGCAACGATGAGAAAGTAAACAATAAAAACAAGATAGTCTTTGGTGGCGAGGTAATTGTTCATGACAAATCAAATCGTTTAAGTGTTTGGGTATGAGCTGGTTTTATTGAGTGGATGCAGTACATTCTTTGAGCGCAATTCATATTTTGGGCGGATAAAGATTAGTGTTTTTGCTGATAAGAACAAATTCAATTCGGGTCATGCCGGTAAAATCTTCAGGGTGATGAATCCAAAGCCACAGGCATTTTGTAGTTTCCCCATAAATTACAGCCGTATCCTGTTTAATTTTTTGTTCAGGAGATTAAGTATTCCAAAACTTAGACCATAACTTCACGTCTGAATTTTTAAACAGCATTACAGATGATCAACGAACAGGTAAAAAAATGGGGGGAGGTAAATGGAAAAGATGTGTTGCAATACGGGCTTATTAACAAAGCAGGTACAATAGTGCGGATATTGAATTACGGCGGAACCATTACGGATATAATAACCCCGGGCAGGAATGGTGAAG
>NZ_DAOMOZ010000154.1:10555-12268 GCF_035444585.1 Agriterribacter sp. | reverse complement strand
CGGAGGACTATGACCTCGGCAGGAAGTTCTTTTTTTATATGCAGATCGGAACGCTTAAAGAATATGTAACCATTGACTCTGCCAGGCGCCATGTTCGCATAGGAAGAAAACAGGCGGACGGCGCATGGAAATTTGAAGAATATTTCAATCCGGCTGACCAATTACTGATCGGCCCCGTTGGTCTCCTTCTTTCTGTGGGGGATATATATGAAGGCGTAGCGGTAAGCTAAAATCACCCGCTTATATACCGGTATCTTCAATCTTCCTGCTTTCATATTCATCTTTGATCTCCCATTTCCAGCGGTTGTGGCTCCACAGGTACACTTCGGGCTGCTTCCGGATCACTTCTTCCAGATAGCGTACATATTGCAGCGTTAGTTCTCCTTCTTTCATTTCTGCCGGATGCAGACTGGCTAATTTTACTTCAATAATATAATGGCCTCTTTTGGGCTTTGAAAAGCGGGCAAATACCACGGGGATATCATTAAAACGTGCGTTTTTTTCCGGACCCATGACAAAGGGCGTCCAGCGATCAAAAAATTTCACCCAATACGCCCGTGAAGGGTCACCCGGATTTTGGTCGGCTACCAGTGCCAGCAGGTATTGTTTATGACGGTAGGGTAACATGGCATTTTTCATATCCGTTGCAGGCAACATTGTAGTACCCGTTCTTTCCCGGAAATATTTAAACACCTTGTCAAGTACTTTATTGGCAATAGGTATATAAACGGCAAGGTAAGGGTACAGCAATTCTTTCGCTACTCTTACATTCACCCATTCCCAGTTAAAATTATGGCCCGCATGTACCTGGCAACTTTTGCCTGTACGGTACAGTTCATTAAACACCGATGGGTCAAATTGTATTCTTTTGCGGAGGCTTTTTTCGGATATGGAAAGCAACTTGATGGCTTCCAGGAAAGTGTCGGTAAAATTGGTGTAAAATTTCCTGATGATCGCCATTTTTTCCTTTTCTGTTTTTTCGGGGAAGGCGATAGTAAGGTTTTTCATCAGCACTTTCCGGCGATAGCCCAGCATATAATGCAGTATAAAGCTGATGAAATCGGATATACGGTAAATAATCCACAACGGCAGAAAGGAAAACAGATACAGTATACCTAGTATAATATAATACATGGGGGCAAAGATAGAGAGGATTTGACATTCCCGGCGGCCAGTGAGTTATTGTTGATTGCTGATTTGTGGATTTCTGATTTTTAGTTTATCGTTGTATTCCTTCGGATTTCGAGCTTTCGACTTCGGGCTTTACGCCCAAATGCGGTGCTGACCCTCCTTGCCTCGGGTACCGACCGCTTATGGCTTCGGATTTGAAATTTGAATTTTTATTTGATCTTTGTTATTTGGTCCTTGGCGCTTTGTATTCCCCTCGGATTTCGAGCTTTCGGCTTCGGGCTTTACGCCCAAATGCGGTGCTGACCCTCCTTACCTCGGGCGCCGACCGCTTATGGCTTCGGATTTGAAATTTGAATTTTTATTTGATTCCTGTTATTTGGTCCTTGGCGCTTTGTATTCCCCTCGGATTTCGAGCTTTCGGCTTCGGGCTTTATGCCCAAATGCGGTGCTGACCCTCCTTACCTCGGGTACCGACCGCTTATGGCTTCGGATTTGAAATTTGAATTTTTATTTGATCTTTGTTATTTGGTCCTTGGCGCTTTGTATTCCCCTCGGATTTCGAGCTTTCGGCTTCGGGCTTTA
>NZ_DAOMOZ010000154.1:0-10455 GCF_035444585.1 Agriterribacter sp. | reverse complement strand
TCGGATTTCGAGCTTTCGACTTCGGGCTTTACGCCCAAATGCGGTGCTGACCCTCCTTGCCTCGGGTACCGACCGCTTATGGCTTCGGATTTGAATTTTTATTTGGTTCTTGTTATTTGGTCCTTGGCACTTGATCCCTGGTGCTTTGTATTGAAACCTTACAGCACAATATTTTGCACTTGTTCGCTCTTGTTCGGATAATCGGTATTAAAATGGAGTCCGCGGCTTTCATGCCTGAACTGAGCCGATTTAACAATAAGATACCCAACGGTGATCATATTGCGCAGCTGGCAAAGCTGTGGCGACACCTCCGTGGTTTTATACAGCTCTTCAGTTTCTTCATGCATCATATCCAGGCGGCGCATAGCACGTTCCAAACGGGTATTCGTCCTTACAATGCCCACATAGTCGCTCATCAGCAACTGCAGCTCTTTTAAGCTCTGGGTAATAAGGATCATCTCTTTGGGTGCGGTAGTTCCTTCAGTCCGCCAGTCGGGTATGGTATCCCGGCGCCAGCTGCCCCATTCCCCGCCGGAATTATCCTTCATTTTCTTCACTGCATCCACGTATGCCCTGTGTGCAAACACCATAGCCTCGAGCAGAGAATTACTGGCAAGCCGGTTAGCTCCGTGAAGTCCGGTTGAAGCACATTCTCCCGCCGCATACAAATGCCTGATCGAAGTTCTTGCCCATTCATCTGTTTTAATACCCCCGCAACTGTAGTGTGCGGCAGGCGCTACGGGGATCATGTCCCTGGCCACATCTATACCAATAGACAGGCATTTTTCGTGGATGTTGGGAAAGTGATGCAGGAATTTTTTCTGGTCCATGTCACGGCAATCCAGCCACACATGCTCCGTACCTGTTCTTTTCATTTCATTGTCTATGGCCCTTGCCACAATATCTCTCGGGGCAAGGTCTCTGCGGGCATCGTACCTTTCCATGAAAGCTTCACCATCGCTGTTGCGTAAAATACCACCGTCACCCCGTACCGCTTCTGTTATCAAAAAGGACTGCCCCTTTATACCGGGCTCGTACAACGCTGTAGGATGGAACTGGATAAACTCCATATTTTCAATTCTTCCCTTTGCCCTGTAAGCCATGGCAACGCCGTCACCTGTGGCAATAACCGGATTGGTAGTGGTGCGGTATACCTGTCCGTTGCCCCCGGTTGCCAGCAGGGTGATGCCTGCCCTCACCTTTTCAATTTTTTTTGTGCGCAGGTTCAATGCATATACCCCAAAGCATTCTATGTCGGGAGTAGACTTGGTAACCAAATAGCCCAAATGGTGCTGCGTAATGATATCCACCACAAAGCAATGAGTGATCACTTCTATATTAGATTGCTGCTTTATTGCTTCCAGGAGCGCTCTTTCCATTTCCTTCCCGGTTACATCTTTGTGATGCAGTATGCGAAACTCGCTATGACCACCTTCTTTCCCGAGCGCATAATCCCCATCCGGTTCCTTATCAAATTTTGCTCCCCATTTAATAATTTCTCTTATCCGCTCTACACCTTCCCTCACTACGATCTCCACCGTCTTTTCGTTACATAAACCGTCCCCGGCTATCAATGTATCCTCTATATGTTTTTCAAAACTGTCATTCTCATTGTCCCACACACCGGCTACACCACCCTGCGCATACTTGGTATTGGTTTCATCAGAGGTGGTTTTGGTAAAAATGAGGACTTTTTTATCAGGACAATCGCGGGCAACCTTTAAAGCGTAGGTAAGCCCTGCAATGCCGGAGCCTATAACAAGAAAATCGGTTTGCATGATCTCAATTCAATATTTGATGCAAGATAAGATGGACAATTTGAAAATGTAACTATTCACTATCGGCAGCCAGGTATCAGTTGAATATTTCGGATTTTGGATTTGTTGATTTCTGATTTTTAGTTTATCGTGTATTTCTTCGAATTTAGAGCTTACGGCTTCGGGCTTTACGCCCAAATGCGGTACTGACCCTCCTTGTGTCGGGTGCCGACCGCATTTATTCGATTTTCGGTTTTCCGGCTTCGGATTTTAAATACGTATTCTCTTCCTGATGCTTTGCCAAACCGGTTGCATATCGGGTGAAAGCTTAAAATAAATTACGCAGCCGCCATACAATAAAACAAATACAGCGCTGCGTAAAAACAAGCCTGTAAAGCCATGTATAGTTTTAAAGCCAAAATAACAGATGGCATAACAACAGCCTGCCATTACTACCGTATAAATACTGGCAGGCGTAAAAGGCTGCAGTTTGAATTTTTTCCAGAGAAAAACAATACGGATCAAATTGTAAATTATTCCCTGCGAGATAAGATTGGCCATGGCAGGCCCCCGTATACCATATTGCTTTGTAAGGAAATAGGTCAGGGGCAGCATAAATACAAGCAATACAATTCCGCTCACCAGCTCAAACCGCCAGTAGTTGGATGTGGCTATGATCTGCGCATTAAGCCCTGTGCCCAGATCAATTACCCTGCTGAGACCCAACAGTATAAAAGAGCTAAACCCTGCCAGATAAACGTCTTTCAGACCCAGGGTATGGATCGCTTCGGTATAATTAAGCGCTATCAATACAAAAATACCAGCAGCAAAAAGCAGCAAATTAATGGATGAACGCTGGTAAACCCTTTGCAGCAGCTCCATGTTCTTATCTTTCCAGGCCCTGGATAAATGCGCGATGGAAGCCGCGATGATGCCCCTTTGCGGCGCCTGTATTACACTGGTCATGATCTGCGCCAGTCCAAAAATACCTGCCTTGCTCAATCCATCGTCTAATACGGCTGCAATAACAAGGGAGTCAAATACTCCTGAAAGGGTAAAAACGATCATACCCGAATACGCAAAGAGACAAAGCGAAACAATTTTCTTAAAGTAACGCCGGGTAACCTTGCTCAGCTTAAAAGTGAAATGGATCTGTTTGGTAGCAACCAAATAGATAAACAGGGTTAAAGCTATGCCGGGATACGTAAAGGCATACAGCTTTATAAACACATCAAAAGCACCAACGACATGAAAAATGAAAAGAACAATAAGCAGGGTAGTGAACAGGCGCCACAATACTTCTTTTAAAAAATTAGTAACTACGGGCTTATGTATGCTCCAGGTATATGATTCAAGTATCGTGTATATCATTAACCCAAAACCCATGGGAAATATCCAGTAATAATATTTAACCAGGTCGGGTGAATTCTCGCCGAATTTACGGATCACCAGGTCCTTAAATATCCAGCCGGCCAGCATCACCAACAAAAAACCAATACAACCGATAAGCAATGCCCATGTAACCATATCATTTTTACGGGCAGAAAGGTGGTGACTATAATACGGATGAAACTTAAAAATATAAGAGGGCATAGCCAGGCTGGCAAAGGCCTGCATCATACTGCCTATAGCAATAAAAATACCCGTTAATCCATATTCAGACGGAGTAAACAGTCCCTCCCTGGTAAAGAAATACACATTGAGCATCCCCACTGCAAAACCCATATATATCACTATGGAAGAAATAATGCTCTGCCTTCTGATCATGCTCATGCGGTAAAGATAATCCTGTAAAATAAAAACAAATCCCGGCTCCTGTACATATTTGTTAATGATCAATGCCGGGGGTAACAAAAAATACTACCGATGGTTTTGATGTTACCGCCCGCCAAATGTGAACGGTAATTTTACCGTACCCCGCTTCTTGCCCCAAAGTCAGATACAGTCTTATTGCACTTTTTGAAAAGATCATTACTTAACCATTAAACCATCTTTTATGCAAGTTTTATCCAGCCGCGTTAAAGGTCCTCCTTAATAAAATCTTTCGCCGGGGGACAATTTTTAATTTCCTTTTATCTGCAGATGAACCGGCAAACCTTACCGGCCTGGCAGGGTAGGGCGTGATCCGCTTTCAACGAAAGGAAAGTTTTACAACTTAATTTTTTTTATGAAACGAAATGTGAAAGAAGGAGAAGATACCGGGAAAATGGTTGAACTCAGGAACAATGCAAAAATGTTCCTCCTCGAAAATCCCAATTACTTTGGTATACAAGACAAAGAAAACAAACTGCTCCAGGAGTTTCAGCCTGTAGTGGACCTTTTGTCAAATACGGGTTTTGAAGAATTGACCTGTGTAAGTTATAATCCGCAGCTCCAGCGGTTAAGCGCCCATATAAAAATAAAACAGGGCTTTGGCTATGCCGGGGGGCCCTGCACAAACGGGAGCAAGGAATTTGTACGCTTTTTTGTCAGCTACGATGGCGGCGCCACATGGGATGACGAAGGCGTGGTAGACTTTGATGCACACGACCTGGCATTTGACATTGATCTGTGTTATGAGCTGGGCAAAGCCTTCATACCCAAAAAAAGGAGTTGCTGCGACAGAAAAGCAGTGCTGCCGCTGGTTAAAGCGATCCTTTCCTGGAACACAATGCCACCGGCCGGCATATGGTGGTGGATGCCGGTTTGGGGCAATACCATGAATGCCGGTATACAGATCGCTCCGTCTAAAAGCATAATCTGCCATTTTCATCACCTTTTCGAAAAAATTGACATTAAGATCAGCGAAGAACAATTTGACTTCTTGGAAAATGCAGTAGCGGATTATGATTTCACAAGTACTACCCAGGAAAATATTTCCATAAAAGAATTAAAGCGTTATTACAGCGGCAAGGTAGAAGACGCAAGAATTGGTTACCAGTTCGCACAACAGTTGTTGGCAGATCCAAATGCCATAAGCGACAACAAATTTGCTTTCTTCAAAAAATACGACCTGGATCTGAAATCCATTCTTGAATTTTTTAAACCCAACAAATTCAATACGGGGTATGAAGAAGTAAGTTGTGTAGGCCTGAACAGGAACTTTAACCTGCTGAATGCTGCAGTACATGTTAAACGTTCCACCGGTTATTCAGGCGACCTGTGTAAAAAAGGCAGTTGGGAATATCTCGCCTACTATATGGATTTTGGCGCCGGCTGGGTTTATATGGGTACATCCTCCGTAAATGTGCATGATATTCCAACGATCCCCGATGAAGGTTTGTGGTACAATGCTCCATTATCGGTATACCTCACGCCATACCAGAAAAAATGGTGTGAAACAGGCAGGGCCAAAATAAAAGTGATCCTGTCATGGGCTGTTGTTCCGCCCGTTGATCCCAACTGGGTAGCGCCATGGGGCGACTGGGAAGAATGCAATGTGGAAATAAAGCCTTTACCCGCAGGTGTTCCCCAAGATGAAATTTATCCCTTTATAGAATTACTGGGCGGCATGCCCGTTGACCTGATCAGCAATGCCACAGGAAATGCTACAGGCATGCATACCCTGGGATTCACTGCCAATGATAGTCCGTTCGATGGAAATATCACCATCAGGGGACGGTTGTTCAATCAAAATGCGCATAGCTTTAAGTACCGCTTAATGATCACTGAACCGGCCACGCCCATTCATCCTGTGATGGACCAGGTGATCATAAAAACGGATACATTCGGCGTGCTGTCGCCTGCAATTACATTAACGCCTTCGATCCCCGATGGCTGGATAGACTATTTGGCCAATCCTTTTTCCAATACCGTGATCGTTGATGACCTGTTCGGGAATTTTGTTCCTTCCAAAAACGGCAAACATTATATGAGGATCGAATTCTGGGATGTTAGCGACAATGTAATTTACAACAGCAATACGGTGGTATTTAATGTAGATAAGATCTATCCCGATGTTGATATTGTTATTACCAGCGGAACAGGCGATTGCGGCGACTTTGCACCGGGCGATACCGTTTCGGGTACATACTCCATTTCAGACACTTATTGCCATTCCATGTCAATAAGCATAACACCGGCCGCAGAAGCAGCAGGATCCGTTGTTTCGATAGACGGTATAGCAACTTCTTCCCTGTCTTATGCAGGAGGCACTTTACCGGGAGCAGGACAGTCGGGAACCTGGCAGATACAAACACCGGCCACCATCAAACCATGCGGATACAATGTATGGATAAACGGGAATGACAGGACGATTGTTCACAGCAGCGGATTTTATCACCATAGCCAGCTGGCAAAAGGTTTTTGCATAGGCTGATCTTTGAGTGTCTGTAAATGTATTATTGTATGGAATGGTATCTGTTTGTTACGGGCTCATTGGCTGTGTGGAGAATAACGCATTTACTGCAGGCCGAGGACGGGCCTTTTGATATCATTTATCTGATCAGGAAAAAAGCAGGAGCGGGTTTCTTCGGGAACCTGCTCGACTGCTTTTACTGCACCAGCATATGGGTGGCGTTGCCGGCAGGCCTTTGCATTGGTAAAGACTGGAAGGAAATCGTTTTACTCTGGCTCGCCTTTTCCGGGGCCGCCTGTTTGCTTGAACAACAGACTTCTTCATCCAAACATCATTCAAAAAATTAAAAAATGATCTATGAGCTGCTGTGGTAAAAAAAGAGCTGCGCTGAACGCTGAATACTATCGGCCTTCACCGGCGGCAAATCATCCAAAGGAAAACGCGGGAACCTCCGCCGGTACTGTTCAAATTGAATATACGGGAAACGCCGGGTTCAGCATCACAGGGAGCAGAACAGGAAAGCGGTACAGCTTTAACAGGAAGAGTGAAGTGCTGACCGTTGATCCGCAGGACGAAGCCGGCTTGTTAATGTATCCTTACCTGCAAAGAAAAAACCGTTGATTCAGGGTTCCACCCATACATCACTTTCTTTAAGCAGGTTAATGAGCTCCTCCACTGCTATACTGCTGTCAACAGAACGTTTTACTACTTCCTTACCCTTATATAAAGTTATTTTGCCCGGACCGCTGCCTACATACCCAAAGTCTGCGTCGGCCATTTCGCCGGGGCCGTTTACAATACACCCCATAATAGCGATCTTAACCCCCTTGAGATGATTGGTAACTGCACGTATTTTAGCGGTGGTTTCCTGCAAATCGAACAGGGTTCTGCCGCAGGAAGGACAGGAGATGTACTCGGTTTTTGAAATGCGTGTACGTGTTGCCTGCAGGATGCTGAAAGCCGTACTGTTGACAAATTGCTCGGGGCTTTTGTTATCAACATAATTCCGTCCGCTGGCATTGAGCTGCCCGTAACGATTGGAAAGCAGCGCATAGCTTTCCGCGTTCATTCCCAGGCAAATGCCATCGCCGAAGCCATCTAAAAACAGGGCGCCGGTTTCGGTAGCAAAATGTATAAGATGCTCATCGGGCGTTTGCCGGTTGCTGTCTGTTATTAATACGGCAGGATTACGGATCTCCTTTTGCAACAATTCCATAAACATATGCCGTACCGATTGCATGGCATTTTTATTGCTGCTGCTCAGCGCCAGCACAACCGCAGGATCATTTTTTATTTTATCCAGCTTGTTTACATCAAACGCATCGCCTTCGTTAAAGCAGTCGAGCATTACAACATTCAGTATGCCGCTTTTGCTTTGTTGACCGGTATTAAGATATTCCTCAAAAGAAAACAGGGGATAATATTTCTCTTTATCCGAACAGTGTATCCAGCGCTTTGCGGGAAGCATCACTTTTAAGGTTCCCGGTAAAGCAAAAGGCAATTCATCTCCGTCAAAAAATATATAATCGGCCGCAAGGTCGCTGATGTTCCATTTATCAAGCGCTTCATCATAGCTGTAACCGATACGTTGTAAAACTTCTTTTGTAATGGCGCCCGCTTTACCCAGGTCGGCTATAACCACGGGAACATGGTGCCCGCCTATGTGATTTACCACAAAAGTTTCCCGCCGCTTATACTGGAAGGGAGAGTAGTGAGTGGCAGGTGGTAAGTGGTAAGTGGTAAGTGGTGAGTGGTGAGTGGTGAGCGATTCCTTAGGATAGCGTTTTACAATATCACGGCATACGGGTATCTCAAACTCGGGGTCTTCGGTGAGGGATACCCGTATGGTATCACCAATGCCATCTTCCAGCAAAGTGCCGATGCCTACGGCAGATTTTACTCTTCCGTCTTCTCCGTCGCCGGCTTCCGTTACGCCCAGGTGCAGCGGGTAACATTCCCTGAACTCATCGGTCATCTGCCTCACCAGCAAACGGTAAGCCTGCACCATTACCTGCGGATTGCTCGACTTCATGCTCAGCACAATATTGTGAAAACTTTCATCCCGGGCGATCCGCAAAAACTCCATAGCGCTTTCCACCATGCCCATGGGCGTATCGCCATACCGGCTCATGATGCGGTCGCTCAGCGAGCCATGATTGGTTCCGATGCGCATAGCCGTTCCGTACTCTTTACAAATTTTCACCAAAGGGGTAAACCGTTGTCTTATTCTTTCTATTTCGGAATGGTATGCGCTATCGGTATATTCAATAAATTCAAACTTCTTTTTATCAATATAGTTACCGGGGTTTACCCGCACTTTTTCAACAATACGTGCGGCAATTTCAGCAGCATTGGGTGTAAAATGAATATCGGCGATAAGCGGTGTATCGTATCCTCTTTTGCGGAGTTCATTTTTAATGTTGAGCAGGTTTTCCGCATCTCTTTTACTGGGCGCGGTGATCCGGACCATTTCGGCACCGGCTTCAATGCAACGAACAGACTGCTCAACCGTGGCCAGGGTGTTCATGGTATCGGTAGTGGTCATGGTTTGCACACGAATGGGATGAAAATTGCCCGTTAATAATCCACCAATATTCACTTCCCTGGTTTTTAGCCTTTTATATTCAGTTAAGGATTCACAATACCACTGCATAATATAAGTATAAAAGAAAACTGATGCAAAGGTAAACAAAACTAAAATGGCAGAAAGGACGATCAGCCATTAGCCATTAGAGCACTCTCTGCTCATAACTCAAGGCTGGTCGCTGAAAGCCAGCTCCGGAGTTTGTGGTTTATAGCTTTTGGTTTACCTGTCTGTCCATCAGATTTAAAGGTGTTAAAACTTCGACTCCTTTGGAGTCGCTCAAATTTTTTCTCTTCTTTTATAAACCTTGTATCCTTTCAGGATAGGAAAAAACCTGTTCCAATAGCGGTCTGACCCTTCTGTGGAGGGTACCGACCGCTTTAAGGATATTGACCTGTATTGACCCTGAAAGGGTCCAAACGTTTATAAACTATACGATAAAAAGTATACGACCCTGGAAGGGTCGAACAACAAATACTGAAGCCTGTATCCATGCAGACAGGTTTGGTTCTTGTTATGTACTTTTTGGTGCTTTGTATTTCGCCGGATTTCTAACTTTTACCTTCGGGCTTTGTGCCCGGCGCATTCGAAAGACATATCAATATTCCACGCTGTATTCAGCCGTTTCCGGCCGGTTGAGCATATCGCTCAGGGTGGTTAAAAAAGTGAGCGTTTTTTTATCGTCCGACAAAATGGTTTGGTTGCCCTTATATTTTTTTACTTTTTTAGGCAAAACAATGATCGTTTTGTAATTCATATCACCCATCATCATTGACATTTGCTGCAGCATTTGCATAGATGAATCATTCTGCACCTTACTGGTGAATAAATCCTTATTGACAAGTGTATTGGATAGTTTCCCCGGCACGGCGGCGAAAGCAAAAGCATCACGCGCGGGGCTCAGAATATTTTTGTCTTTTGTTATATCTGCCGGCATAGTTTCTGCCGGCCCGCTACCGCCGGGATCTTTCAATTTATTTGATACTCCCAATTTGTCTATTACCGACAGGTAAGATGATTTGAGTTGCGGTAAGTCACCTATATTTTTGAAGGGAAAATTGAGAACGATAATTAATTCTTTCTCTGCTTCATCTACCTGCATCCGCAGGCTTCCGTCCCTGAACATTTCCTTTTCTTTGGCAGTAAGCGCAGTGGAAGTGTCTACAAAGGGTTTAAAGTAAACAGTGGAATCTTTATTTGCCGGTATTTTAGCATCATCTTTATTTGCCTGGCCAAACTGGTCCATGAGTTGCAGCATTTTGCTCATATCCAGGGTAATTGTATAAATACCGCTGTTGTTTTTATTGATCACAATTTTTTCTTCTGTGTCCAAACAGGAAGTCAGGAACACAAAAAAGAGCAGCGAAGCAATAAGGTATATTTTCTTTGTCATATTTTATGGATTGATATTGTAAAGTTAGAAAGACAGGCTGCAATATAACTGAATGTTTCGTATCTTTTTGCATGAAAATGTTCCCTCTGCTTTTCACTTTATTTTTTATCATAAAGCATATGAACGCCCAGGTAAAAACAGATGCATGGCTTTGGCAATTGCTACACGATAATGCTTCCGGCCCACTCCTTCACATATTAAACAATCCCGACAGCTTCCGGTACCAGTTGATCTATACACAGATCAACCGCGATAAAAACAATAAGCCTTCTTTCGGGCATCATTACCTGCATGTTGACAAAGACCGGTATTTCAATCCTGCCTCTACCGTAAAAATGCCATTGGCTTTCCTTGCATTGGAAAAGCTGAATACCATGAATAAACGCGGGGTAAATAAATACACCCCAATGCTAACCCACATTGCAGTTACATCGGTGTAAAAGGT
>NZ_DAOMOZ010000153.1:0-12278 GCF_035444585.1 Agriterribacter sp. | reverse complement strand
CCCGCTATGAACTATAAACAACTTTGAACCTTATTTCAACGACATTGAATGGTGAGTTGTCAATGTGAACTTACCACTCACCACTCACTACTGACAACTGACTACTTTTATTCATTCACCACCAGCCTGAAGCCATTGCCATGTATATTCACTATTTCAATATTGGGGTCTTCCTTAAGATATTTTCGGAGCTTGGCTATATACACGTCCATGCTTCTTCCGTTGAAGTAGGTATCGCTGCCCCATATGCGCTTTAATGCGAGCTCCCTCGGCAGCAGATCATTCTTATATTCTGCCAGCATTTTCAGCAATTCATTTTCCTTGGGCGATAAGGTTTGTGTTTTCCCGGCAATAGTAAGTTCCCTCAGCTTTGGATTAAAATGATAATTGCCAAGATCAAATTCTATATTGGTAGCGTCTTTGTTCAGATCATCATTCCGCTTGAGTATGGCTTTAATTTTGAGCAGCAATACCTCGCTGTCGAAAGGCTTGGTTATATAATCATCGGCCCCTAATTTATAGCCCTGGATAATGTCTTCTTTCATCGTTTTTGCCGAAAGAAAAAACAGCGGAATGTCGGGATTGATGTCCCTGATCTCTTCAGCCAGCTTAAATCCATCCATATTGGGCATCATAACATCCAGCAGGCAAAGCTCAAATTTTTCACGCTGAAAGGCGGCCAAACCGAGGCGGCCGTCCCTTTCCAGTGTTACATCATAATCATTAAGCTCCAGGTAATTCTTTAATACCAGCCCCAGGTTCTGATCGTCTTCACATAATAATATTTTGTGCTTTTGTGCTTCCATAATACATACATTTAGTGGCAAATAAATATATTTAGTTTCCGCTTTATAATAAAATGCGAATAAACTTTTGTTAAAAGGTATTAAATATACGAATCTTTATTTTTGCAATTAAAATAAAAACAAACATGCGACTAACTCCGGAAAATAAATTTAAAAAGCTGATCGTCATAGGCGACAGGCTGCTGATAAAACCGCTCCAGTCTGACCAAAGAACAGCGAGTGGATTGTATCTTCCGCCCGGTGTGCAGGAAAAAGAAAAAGTACAGCAGGGCTATATAATCAAACACGGCCCCGGCTATGCCATTCCCATGCCGGTTGAAAATGAATCATGGAAGCCTGAAGAAGAGCAGGTTAAGTATATTCCGCTCCAGGCCAGGGAAGGCGACCTGGCTATTTTTTTATTGAGCGGCGCTACAGAAGTCATGTACGAAAAGGAAAAGTATTTTATTGTTCCGCAAAGTGCTATACTAATGTTAGAGCGGGAAGAAGACATATAAATTTTTGCGCTGATCCCTTAACTTTCCTGAAAATTGTTGCGTATGCCAGATAAAACAGATTTCATACAAACCATTAACAACGGCTATCATTTTAAAGGTGAAAGCTTTACACTGGGTGCAGCCGTGCTGAATGGCGAAGTGCTCAGCGAAGCCCCTGTTCATTTATCGTTAAAAACAATGAACCGGCACGGGTTAATTGCCGGAGCTACCGGAACAGGAAAGACCAAAACCCTGCAGGTTATAGCCGAAGGGCTGAGTGATGCCAGTGTACCCGTATTGCTGATGGATATCAAGGGAGACCTGAGCGGTATAGCACAAGAGGGAATACTTAACGATAAAATTAAAGAACGGTACGGGAAAATGGCGCTGGAATACGTTCCGAAGTCCTTTCCGGCTGAGCTGATGAGCCTGAGTGAGGAAAAAGGCGTTCGGTTGCGGGCCACTGTTAGTGAGTTCGGGCCCATTCTGATCTCAAAGATACTGGGACTAAATGATACGCAACAGGGACTGGTGGCGGTGATCTTTAAGTATTGCGATGACGAGAAGATCCCGCTCGTTGATCTGAAAGATTTTATTAAAATGCTCCAGTATATTGGCAACGAAGGCAGGGCTGGTATTGAAAAGCAGTATGGTAAAATTTCTACTACCAGCACGGGCACTATTTTGCGGAAGGTAATAGAGCTGCAGCAGCAGGGCGCTGATGTGTTTTTCGGGGAACCTTCTTTTGAAGTGGATGACCTGATGCGGATCAGCGATGACGGAGGCGGTATGATCAATATACTAAGAGTAACGGATATGCAGAACCGCCCCAAGCTTTTTTCTACTTTCATGCTGCAACTCCTCGCTGAGCTGTATGCCATATTGCCTGAAGCCGGCGACCTGGATAAGCCCAAGCTGGTATTGTTTATTGATGAGGCCCATCTTGTATTCCAGGAAGCAACGGATGCATTGTTGCAGCAAATAGAAACGGTGGTTAAACTGATCCGGTCAAAAGGAGTAGGGATCTTCTTTTGCACGCAAAACCCCCAGGATATACCGGCAGCCGTATTAAGCCAGCTGGGTTTAAAAGTGCAGCATGCCTTAAGGGCTTTTACCGCTGCCGACCGCAAAACAATCAAACAGGCTGCAGAAAATTACCCCGAAACCTCCTATTACCAGGTAAATCAACTGATCACCGAACTGGGCATAGGTGAAGCTTTAATAACCATGCTGAACGAAAAAGGAATTCCCACTCCCCTGGCGCATACTTTACTTACTTCACCCCGGTCAAGAATGGATGTTTTAACCGAAGCTGAGATCAGCGCGCTAACAACACAATCAAAGCTGGTAAAAAAATATGAACAAACCATAGACAATGTGAGTGCTTATGAGATCGTGTCCGGAAAATTAGAAGAAGCTGAGAAAAGATCGGCAGAACAGGCTGCCGGTAAAACTTCCTCCAAACCCGAGCCCTCGGCCCTTGAAAGGATTTTAAATAATCCCGCAGCGAGGCAGGTACAAAGAACAGCGGCTTCCATTATTACGAGGAGCCTGTTAGGCGCTTTGGGATTGGGTGGAAGGCGGAGCTCAAAAAAGAAAACAAGCTGGTTCTAAGCACTTTAGCAAATCTTCTTCTTTAAAAGGGAAAAGCATAATATAATTTAGGGTCAATTCTGATTGGTAAGTAGTAGAAAATATTAAGTGAATACCACTAAAAGGGTATTGTTATAACCGTTATCATTGCTATCTTTGACTCGGTTTTTCATAGGATATTGGATTTTAAAAACGGGCTGGATTTTTATCCTGGCCCTTTTTTTTTATATTAACTTTTCCGCTATATCCCGATTCGTTCATTTCGAGGTAGTTTTCTGCCAGTAAATGCTCAATGACCTCCCAGATCTTTTTCTCATCCGTAATGCGCAATTGCTGCATCAATTCCTTTATGGTTAAGGAGCCCGAACCCAGCGCTTTTGTTATATCTGCCTGCAACGATGAAAAATCTTCATGGGAAAGCCCTGTTTTCTTCTTTTCAATACAATTGTCGCAAATGCCACAGGGCTTCGCTGCATGATCATTAAAATAGCCGGCTATGATTTGGGCACGGCAATCTGTGGCATTGCCCGCATAACGCGTGATGGCTTCTATTTGCTTTATAAGAACCGTTTTTCTCTTTTGATAGTTGCGGGCATTTATGGTTAAATTGCCGGTTACCACCCGGTTATTCAGGAAACGCAGTTGGGGCTTATCTTTCCGGGGGGCATAAATAATAATACCCAGCGAATGAAGGTGCAGCAACGTTTTCTTTATTTCGCTTATATCTTTTTTTAAACTTTTGCCTGTTTGCAGCTCACTTACAGGTACAGGGATATCAAAAATGCCTCCATACGAACGCAACAGGAATTTAATACAGGCCGCGGCGGCGGGGTTTTCGCTTTCGGTCTCCCGGAGCGTTTCTTTACCACAGCAAAAAACCACTGTAGAAGGCATAAACAATTGTTCATTGTACTCAACAATACCTTCCTGCTCCAGGGCCTTTATTGCATAAGCAGCGGATACCGGGTTTAACTTAAAACGCCTGGTAAACTCGTCTATATCAAAATCAAAAAATATATCCTCACCTGATCCGGATGGCAGCTGAAGATAATTTACAATGCACTGGTATACATTCTTTATTTCTTCAATAGAAGGGAAGCGGATACCGGGGTGTTTTTGAAGCGCATCAATATCCTCGTGCCTGTATAATAACACGGCATAGGATCTTTTACCGTCACGGCCGGCACGACCGGCTTCCTGGTAATAATTTTCAAGGCAATCCGGTATATCCACATGCACTACCGTTCTTACATCCGGCTTATCTATACCCATACCGAAAGCATTGGTACATACTATGATACGAATTTTGTTTTTAAGCCAGTTTTCCTGTTTCTCATTTCTTTCTTCATGCGATAAACCGGCATGGTAATGATCGGCGCTGATGTGGTGCAGCCGGAGCAGATCCGCTATCTCTTTGGTGCGTTTCCGGCTTCGGCAGTATACTATTCCACTGCCCGGCACTTTCTCAATGATCTCCAGTAACTTATTGAGCTTTACATCTGCATTAAATACACTATACGAAAGGTTGGGCCTTTCATAAGACAACTGGAACAATTGCTTTTGCTTAAATTGTAATTTATCGCAAATATCCTCCTGCACCGGCAGGGTTGCCGATGCGGTAAGGGCCAACACAGGTACTCCGGGCTTTTGTTCACGAACAGAAGCGATATTCAGGTAGGCGGGCCGAAAATCATAGCCCCATTGCGAAATACAATGCGCCTCATCTACCGCGATCAGGTTAAGGGGTAAAGCCGGTAAATACTCTTTAAAAAGATCCGTTTCCAGCCGCTCGGGCGACACATACAGGAACTTATAATTCCCGTACAGGGCATTATCCAGTGTTTTTTTAACTTCGGCAAATTGCATCCCCGAGTGAATGCTAAGTGCCAGTATGCCTTTTGCCTTTAAATTTTGCACCTGGTCTTTCATTAATGCTATCAGGGGTGTTATTACCAGGCAAAGTCCTTTCGATGCCAGGGCGGGCACCTGGAAGCATATGGATTTGCCTCCGCCTGTTGGCATAATGGCCAAAGTATCTTTACCGCCCAATACAGCTTGTATGATATCTTCCTGCATTGGGCGAAAAGAAGTATAGCCCCAATGGGATTGTAGTATGGAATGGATATCTGTCAAAAATGAAATTGTAAAAGGCAAATATCAGTAAAAGCACCAAGAAGCCCCTGGATTTGAAATTTGAAATTTCAAATTTTAAATTTCAAATTCCTTTGGTCCTTTCCCGGCGTCAGCCAATGCATAACAATAAGTAAGTCCCTTCCCTCACACATCTCCCAACTGGGGGCGCAGTATAATATCTTCCACACAGGCCTGTGCCGTAAGCTGTGAGGCAGCATAAATCATCTTTGCAACATCGTCTGCTGCCATTATCCGTTGGGAATCAATGCCGCTTTGTGCCCACGAATCGGTATAGGCCGCGCCGGGATATACGGCTGTAACCTTAATGCCATGTGGTTTCATTTCTTCTCTCAGATTCTTTGAAAATCCCGCCAACGCAAATTTGCTGATGCTGTATGCACCACCGTTTTTATACGCCTGAAGAGATGCGATGGAACACATATTAAAAATATGGCCGCTTCGCTGCGCCATCATTCTATGGATCAGCAGCCGCGTAAGGTGGTATGCGCTGTAAAAATTAACTGCCATCATATTTTCCATCGTGCCTTCCGGCTCGTTGTATACACTTCCCGGTTCAAATGAACCTGCGTTGTTGACCAGTATATCTATCGAAATACCAGACTCCAAAATCCAGTTGCCAAGATCCTTTACCTGTTCCTTAATGCTCAGATCAAAAGGTTTGGCTTTAATGGTCACCTCCGGAAAACGGGTAGTAAGTTCTTCCATCGCTTTGTACAAGCCCACATCATTGCGCGAGCTGATATACAGGTTATGCCCGTTTGCTGCAAATATTTCCGCGATAGATTTTCCAAACCCTCTGGAAGCGCCGGTAATAATGACATTCATAAATCATTTTTATTGTGAAACATAAAATGCTGTGAAAATTATTCAATATTACAATTTTTAGGAGCTTTTTCAACCTATGCTCTCTTTCCGATACGCGTAATTACCAACCCCGTTTACTTCTGGTAAACATCCTTATTTTTGCTTCATTGTTTATATCATGGCTTACAAACATCTTTTCTTTGATCTTGACCATACCTTATGGGATTTTGAATCCAATGCAAAACAAACGTTGCAGGAGCTGCATGTTGCGCTGGAACTCAACACACATGGCATAGACAGTTTTGATGCTTTTTATGAAAGATATGTGTATCATAATACCAGGTTATGGGAACGCTACCGCAAAGGCTTTATTAAAAGAGATGATCTGCGATGGAAGCGGATGTGGCATACCTTGCTGGATTTTAAAACAGCCAATGAAAAACTGGCGCGAAGCATGGACACCTTTTTTTTAGACAGGCTGCCTACGCGAACTTTGCTGTTTCCCCATGCAATAGAAATACTGGAATACCTGCGCAATAAGGGCTATGCTTTGCATCTTATAACCAATGGATTTGAAACGGTTCAGCACAGCAAACTTAAATATTCGGGACTTACCGGCTTCTTTGAAAAAGTAATTACTTCCGAAGGAAGCAACAGCCTGAAACCACACAAACAGATCTTCGAATATGCGCTGCATAAAACGGGGGCAACCGTAAGCGAAAGTATTATGCTGGGCGATGATATTGAAGCCGACATAGTGGGTGCAAAAAACGCCGGGATTGACCAGGTGTATGTTAATCATAAGCATATTACACCGCCTTTACAACCAACCTATACTGTGTATGCGTTGAAAGAGCTGGAAAATATCTTTTAGCGCAATGTGTTGTGCGGTCTGGGGCTGTCGCGTGCCGACCGCCGCCGCCACTCACAGTCACCCGCCCCAGCTTGCCAGCACGGTTATTCCGCCTTTTACAGCCTGGTTCAACTGAACATGGATTTTTGTACCCGGCGGCAAAAGCACATCCACCCGGCTGCCAAACTTAATAAACCCCATCTCGGCACCCTGCTGCACTTTTTGTCCCGGTTTAAGATAGTTTATAATACGACGGGCTACGGCGCCTGCAATTTGCTTAACCAGCACTTCTGCATTTGCGTTTCGTATTACAACCGTATGCCGCTCATTGTTTGTAGACGATTTGGGATCCCACGCTACCAGGTATTTTCCCTTGTGATAACGGCTGTATACCACTTCACCACTCACCGGATTAAGGTTTTGGTGTACGTTGGCAGGACTCATAAAAATGGATAGCTGTAAACGTTTCCCCTTAAAATATTCTTCATCCACCGCTTCTTCAATCACCACCACTTTCCCGTCGGCAGGCGCAACAATCTTGGTATCATCGATGATGAGCGTGCGTTTGGGCACTCTAAAAAAAGAAATGATAAAAAGAAAAAATAAAAAGGAAAGAATAAAAATGATCCAGGCCAACCAGCTTACGCTATAAGGCAAAAAATAAAACAGCACAAGATTGATGATCACAAAAAACAATCCGCAAAGTGCAATGGTTTGATATCCTTCTTTATGTACCGTCATCTATACAGGTTGAATGAACAAAAGTAGGCAATGGCAAAAGAGCGTCAAAATTTTGCAGCTATTCATTTCACCGCAACCATCACATATAACCAAACTACCGGCGTAGCCAACAACAGTGAATCAAACCTGTCTAAAAAACCGCCATGCCCGGGCATAAGATGCCCGCTGTCTTTAACATCAGCCATACGTTTCAGCTTGCTCTCCAGCAAATCACCGGCCGTGCCTAAAATGGCTGCTATGCCTGCAATAACACACACATGAACAACAGGTATCCGCACATAGTATGCCAGCAGGCCCATTGCCGCAACACACCATACTGCTCCGCCAATTGTACCTTCTATTGTTTTTTTGGGTGATACTTTCGAGAATGGCGTTTTACCTATGAGGGAGCCGGTAATATATGCCATGGTATCGTTGATCCATATCGAAAAAATAACAACAAGCGGTACTATACGCCCTATTTCAAATTGATCATCTTTCGCCGAAATCCATAGCCCGTCCACCGATCGCATACTGATCATGAGCGCCCAGCTTAAGGAAATATATACTATTCCCATAGCAGAGTAGCTGATGTGTTTAAGATTGAACTGCCTGGAAAAAAGGATCTCGGTAATGGGAAGGGCCAATGAAAAAATCAATCCTGTGATAAGCCCTATGGCATGCAGGCTTATGCCTCCCATCCGGTATTCATCACCGGCACAATACAGCATCAGCGACCATCCGGCCAGCACTACTCCATACTCATGAAAGAAAGATACAGATGCATAAGAAGGGTCAATTTTTCTGAGCAGCCTTTGGTATTCGATCCAGCAACCCCAATGTATAACCGAAAATAAAATAAAAAAGCTCCATTCATTCCATAGCAGTCCGGCCAGCATTACAGCCACAAACACCAGTGCCGTTAGGGCCCTTGTTTTAAATACCTGCCAGTTCATTGCCATCATTGATAGTTTAAATCAGTATCTCCCAATTTCCGCATCTCCATATTTCACATTCCTGTTTACGCAATCCATTTTTCTTCCCGTGCCCTGTCTTCCGGCGCCGTATATTTTTGCACAGCTGTTGCTGAGATCTTTTTAAAAACAATAAATAAGAGAAATAAAAAAATAAGTCCAATGATCCCCCACCACATGGGGTAGGTTTCATTCAAGGCCTCCTTTACCGGTTTACCCTGTCTTATCAGCACATACATCTGGGTAACGGCAATGGCATTGTTGAAAAAGTGGGCGGCAATGGTGAGCCAGAGGCTTCTCGAATAATAAAAGATCAGACCCAGTACCACGCCCAAACATACACGGGCAAGAAATCCATAGTAGGAAAGGTGAATAACACTGAATATAAGGCTGGTTATCAGAATTGCCAGCCAGGGCTTCTTTGAAAACCGGGTAAGCAGGTTTTGCATTCCGCCACGAAAAAAGGTTTCTTCAAATACCGCCGGCAACAAAGCGATCATAATGATAGAGATGATATAGTCGCCAAATGTCCGGATGTTGGTCATGGCTTCTACCTGGGCGCTATAGTTGTCCTCCAGCTCTCTAAAATAATCCGCTGCATTTTGGGGAATAGGGATCAGCTCATTAAGCTGCGCAAGAGATGCGGCAGCAATAGCCGCTCCGAACATAATGCCCAACGCCAGGAGCAGTTGCCTCAAATTGAATTGCATGGTAAATCCTAATAGCTTACCGGGACGGCGGTTAATGATCAACGCGGTAAAATATGCCGGCAAAAAAAAGGTCACTGCTGTAGACACTACCTGGATAACACGAACAGCATTAATGTTTTCCGGATTCAGCAATTCGGCCGGCATGCTCATTATTCGCTTACCGGTCATCAGCACCCACACGGGAATACTCAGTATCCCGCCGGCAATAAAACCAGCTATCCATAGCCCTATCAGAATCAAAAAAGCATTGGCATAAGAAATCCCCCTGGAATCTGCATCGTACATAATTTATAAAATTAGTGTGTACCTTTGCGGCTTGCGTTGGAATGAAACCAGGCACACAGGTTGAATATCAACTCTTTAAGCGTTTGCAATGTATTGTAAATTTGCTAAATCCGCACCGGTTCCGTTCTGTAAATGCAAGATAAGACAGTTCGTGCAATGGCGGTAAAAATAGGTTCCATACAGCTCCCCGATTTTCCTCTTCTCCTGGCTCCCATGGAAGATGTTAGTGATCCGCCATTCCGTTTTGTGTGCAAGCAAAACGGCGCCGATCTTATGTACAGTGAATTTATCAGCAGCGAGGGGCTGATCAGGGATGCTATTAAAAGCAAACAAAAATTAGATTTTTCTGAATTCGAGCGTCCTTTTGGAATACAAATGTTTGGGGGTGATGAAGAAGCGTTGTCGCTCAGCGCTAAAATAATTGACGCGGTTGAGCCCGACCTCGTTGATATCAACTTTGGCTGCCCGGTAAAAAAAGTGGTTTGCAAAGGAGCGGGGGCCGCTGTGCTGAAAGACGTTGACCTAATGGTGAGGCTAACCGAAGCTGTTGTACGGTCTACCCCGTTGCCGGTAACCGTAAAAACGCGCCTGGGCTGGGACGACGGCTCTAAAAATATAGAAGAAGTAGCCGAACGTTTGCAGGATGCGGGTGTGCAGGCGCTTACCATTCACGGGCGCACCCGTTCGCAACTGTATAAAGGCGATGCGGACTGGAGCCTGATTGCAGCGGTAAAAAACAATCCCCGCATACATATTCCCATATTCGGCAACGGCGATATTGACTGTCCGCCCAAAGCCGTGGAATATAGGAACAGGTACGGGGTAGACGGGATTATGATAGGCCGGGCCGCTATAGGGTACCCGTGGATATTCAGGGAAATCAGGCATTATATTCAAACCGGCACCCTGTTACCCCGTCCGTCTGTTGAAGAAAGAATAGCGGTATGCCTGACCCATCTGCGCAAATCCGTAGAATGGAAAGGCCCTGTTTTGGGTATACTCGAAATGAGAAGGCATTACGCCAATTATCTTAAAGGATTACCACATATCAAAGACTTCCGCATGCAACTCGTAACGGTAAAAACGCGGGCCGAAGTAG
Organism: Agriterribacter sp.; assembly: GCF_035444585.1. GTDB lineage: Bacteria > Bacteroidota > Bacteroidia > Chitinophagales > Chitinophagaceae > Agriterribacter. The sequence goes on along the minus strand of NZ_DAOMOZ010000153.1, from coordinate 1,804 downwards.
AACACGTATTACATGAAATAAAAGAAAGGTATGCGGCAGACGGTATTGCGCAGGAAGAAACAACGCTTGTAAATGTATAATGATCACCTCGTGTTCTCAGCCGACAAAGCCAGCCATTTGTTCACTTCACTGCACTGGCGAAACTCCTCATCCACGGAAATATAGTAAGTGGGCATTTTGGTTTGAAACCATTTGTTCAGTATTTCACCCTTTTTTTCTTCCAGAACGCGCTCGGCGATCTTATTGTAATCGTCTTTAATGTTTTCGCGATGCGGCTCGGTTTTGCTTTGTATATAAACAATGCGTGCGCCTTTCCGGCCTCTCTCATCAGTGAAAGGAACAGGTTTCGAATATTCGCCTACTTTTAATTCATTGTATACAGGCAAAAGGCTTTTATCAAGGTCCTGGATGGTAAGATAAGGGGAGCCCTGGGCATTGGTGATTGATCCTGCAGTGAACTTACTGTTTTCATCCTCGCTGTATTTATCCACTGCTTCCCCGAACGACAGGGTGTTGGCAACCAGCTTTGCTCTTATGGTATCCAGCTTTGCAATCGCTTCGTTTACTTCTTTGTCGGTGATCTGGGGTATTTTAAGAATATGGCGTACTACCACATCATCTCCTGTTCTGCTTACCAATTGTATGATATGATATCCGAATTTTGATTTTACCACTCTTGATATTTGCCCTTCTTTTAAAGCAAATGCGGTTGAAGAAAAAGTACCATCCACACTTTTATCGTTCCTGTTGAATTCAAAGCGTCCGCCCACTTCTTTGGTACCGGGATCATCGCTATACATTTTAGCTATCCTGTCGAAAGAGGTAACGCCACTTTCAATTTGTCTTTTATATTCTGCCAGTTCATCCTGCGCATACTTTTCGAGCTCCCGGCTGGCCTTTGCATAGGCCACAACCTGTTTTATTTCGAGCTCCGTTTCATAAAACCGCAAGCTGTCCTTGGGGATCTTTTCAAAATAATCTCTTACTTCTGTAGGCGTAATTCTTACGTTTTCAATAATGGATCTTTGCATGGCTTCCGACAGCTTCTGTTCCTTTATGGCTACGCGGTTGTCCTCTTTGATCTGGTAAATACTTTTTCCCGCTATCTGTTCCAGCGCTTCTTTCCCGCCATAGGCGCCAATATAATACCTGATCCGCTGGTCAAGCTCGGCTTCAATTTCTTCATCGCTTACCGGCAAAGAATCTTTCTGAGCCTGCAGCATGAGGGCTTTTCTCACCATCATTTGCTGCAGCAGCATGCAGCCCGCATCGGGTGGTAATTCACGGCCCTGTCTTTTTTCATCTTCAATATAATTGGTGATGTCCGACTTAAGCACGATCTTATCACCGATCACGGCAATGATCTTGTCTGCAAGCACTTTTTTTGACTGACCGCCCCCCTGAGCCGCAACCATACAGCCCATTGCAGACAGAAAAACAACAAATATGAATTGTTTCATAATTTTACCCTTTCAAGCCATCCAAAAATAAAGGCATTTCACTGCAGGGGCAATACGACCCGCTTATTTAACAAAGGTTTACAAGCTCCTTTTTACTTCTTCAATCTCAAACGCTTCCACTACATCTCCGGGCTTCAGGTCATTATAGTTCTTAATGGTAAGTCCGCATTCCATACCGCTCGATACTTCTTTCACATCATCTTTATACCGCTTCAATGAACCCAGCTCTGCGCTTTGTCCTTCACCGGTAGGATATATTACAATTCCGTCGCGGATCAGCCTCACTTTGGAATTACGGCTTATTTTACCGTCCAATACCTGGCAGCCGGCAACGGTTGCCTTAT
>NZ_DAOMOZ010000152.1:11441-12348 GCF_035444585.1 Agriterribacter sp. | reverse complement strand
TCAACCAGCCGGGATGCTCGAACGCACATGTATTCAGCTACGGCGGTAAGCCCTGGCTTACACAATACTGGGTACGCAGGGTAAAAGAACAGGCTTACGGAGGCATAACGCCCGATCTCGGTTACGGCGGGCACGATGAAGACCAGGGTCAAATGGGAGCAGTAAGCGCTTTGATGGCGATCGGCCTGTTCGACATCATGGGCAACGAGGCGCAGCACCCGGTATATGAGATCACTTCCCCGGTTTTTGACGAAATAACCATTTCATTAGATAAGAGCTATTACAAAGGTGAAAAGTTCGTGATCAAAACCTATAACAACAGTGCCGCAAACTGTTATATACAGTCGGCGCAATTGAACAGCCGGCCGCTGGATAATTTCTGGTTCAGTCATGATACCTTTACCAAAGGCGGCATTCTTGAATTGTGGATGGGCGATAAGCCCAACAAACAATGGGGAACGGCAGCGCTGCCTCCTGCATGTATACCTCAAAAGCAAATCAATAAAAAGTAATGAACAATTTGATTACAGGAGTTGATATTGGCGGCACACATATTACTGCCTGCATGGTTGATACCTGCGCCGGACAAACCATTGAAGGTACCTGCGTGCGGGGAGCAATAGATCCTTTGCAAAGTATGGAGCATGTCATCCGTTCCTGGGGGTAAACCATAGGCGCCTGCGCCAAAAAGCATGGAAGCACTATTGACCGCGTGGGTATTGCCATGCCCGGCCCGTTCGATTACGAAAAGGGTATCAGCTATATTACCGGCCTGCACAAATACGAATACCTGTATGGACTGAATGTAAAGGAATTGCTTGCCGCTGAACTCAACATACCGCTCGGCAATATCCGTATGATGAATGACGCCGCTGCTTACCTGGCCGGCGAATTAAAAGCCGGCGCC
>NZ_DAOMOZ010000152.1:0-11407 GCF_035444585.1 Agriterribacter sp. | reverse complement strand
GGGAACAGGATTGGGATCGGCAATGTACGAACATGGTATTTTCCGGGAAGGCGACCTGTGGTGCTTTCCTTTCCGCGAAAGCCGGGCCGAAGAATTTTTAAGCTCCAGGTGGTTCATTACAGAATATGCAAAAAGAAAAAAAGAAAAAGTGACCGGCGTAAAAGAACTGGCCGCTATTGCCGGTAATGATGCAATTGCCATGAAATTGTTTGAAGAATTCGGATATACGCTCGGGGAAGTACTGAAAGACCGGTTTCCCGGCCATTTTCCCGAAAGGATCGTTGTGGGCGGCAATATTGCCAAAGCCTGGCACCTGTTCAAATCCTATTGTGAAGAAGCACTTCGCCGGCATACACTTTCCTGCATGCTGGCGCCTGCCCAACTCGGAGAAAATGCTGCGCTCATCGGGGCCGCATATTTATGGGAGGCAAAATAAAGTGCAAAGGATTATATATAAAACACTTTGTTCGACCCTTTCAGGGTCATTGCAAATCCATATCCATAAACAGTCGGCTCCCGCCGCAGAAGGGTCAGACCGCTTTTGAATAAAGCTCACAGATCGCTATCAGCGTTGGCTTTTCTTTCCGCCCCCGCTGTGCGAAGTCTCCCGACTTCGCACCTGCTATGTTCCCCGGAGATTTATATCTCCACACATAAAGCGCACAGGTCACTAATAAGGCCAAACGCAGTTACTTCAACTTTTCAAGCATTACAATTGCAGTGTACAAAACACCAGCCTCTCCCCTGAAGGTTCCTGATCCGCGCGGTTTGTTATCAACGGAATACCATTCGTAAAAGCCATTGTTATCTTTTACTCTTTTAACCATCGGCAATACCTGTTCATACGCTTCCTGCACAAACCCGTACCTGATCAGTTGCTGTATCATCCGGCCGCCAAACCAGGTCCAGTCGCCACCGTTCTGGTAGCTGTATTCGGGATTCATGATCTTATTGGCGAAGTAACCTGCCGGGTATGGGGGATACAGCGTCAATCCTATAGAAGCGGCACCCGCTTTCTTTACCCTGCTCACCATTTCATCCAGCGAAGTTTTTACTTCTTTCTTGCTTAGCAATCCTGCCTCTATGGCAATAGCGGTACCGCCAAAATAATAGATCTCGTTTTCATTGAAGCCTGCGGGGAAAGGAGAGCCTTCAAGATAGATATGCGGAATGAATTTTTGCCTGCTTTTATCCCACAGATGTTTCCTGCAGTTCTGTGCAATGCTGTTTTTTACGGGTTGCCACTTTTGTTTGGATGCAGGGATCATTTCCATTAAGTCATTCAATGCTATTATGAACATGGCATTATCATAAATATCAATAGCAGGATGTGTATTTTCATCTATGTCTACTCCCCATCCATGTTCAGGCTGCACATCACCCCAATCGGCCGTAGTGGCGCCGGTAATTAACCCGTATTGTTTGTTGAAGCGCTTATTCATTAAAAATTCCATAGACCAAACCAGCCGCTCGCCAACCGTTTTATTACCGATCATCTCATCCAGTATGCTGCGGTCGTTGGTTAGCTGGATGTATTTGTATATGCTTTGCACCAGCGAGCTTTCCTGGTCGGTCTCCACCGTATTTTTGTGACCGGCATAGCGCGGCTCCAGCGGTGAGTAGGTAAAGTCGTATTCAACTTCTCCCACCTTTTTAACCGGAGTAAAACCATCAATAATATTTCCATCTTCTCCCTGCATTCGTAAAAAAACCAGCAGGTTTTCTTTCAGCACTTCCTTTTTATATACCTGCGCAGCCAGCTCTATGAAGGTATTGTAGTCCCTGATCCATACCTCACGGTAACCGTCACCCGCATTAAACCCGGTTTTCATTACTTCCAGCGCTTTGGCTTTTACAAAATGAAAGTATTCATTGTGCTTTATTTTTTCGGACAATGTTTTGCCGGAAAGTTTGTTTTCCTGTGCAGAAGCTGCCATAGTGATCATCAGCAGCATCAATAGTAAATAATTGCTTTTCATCTTTTTTATGGCTGTTTATTATCAATTCCCCATTTCGTATTGGGATTCGCTCCCATTTGCATGACCAGGGAACCGCCTTTTAACAATTCGGCAGCAGGAAATTTAAACGATTTCAGCTCCTTTCCGTTCAGCACCGCGCTTTGAACATACATATTCTTCCGGGATGCACCCCTGGCTTCTATTACAAATTTTTTGCCGCGGCCAAACCTTTCACCCAGGTCAATTTCAATTTTCTCAAAAAGCGGGCTTGCAATTTCATACACGGGATTGATGCTGCAGCCGCCATCGGTTTGGAACAATCCCAATGCAGCCATTACGAACCAGGCGCTCATCTGACCCTGGTCTTCATCGCCCAGATAGGCATTGCCAACACCGTACCCGTAATACCGTTCCAATATAGAGCGGGTCCATTTTTGTGTTGACCAGGGTTTTCCGGCCCAGTTGAACAGGAACGAAAAGTGCATAGACTGCTGGTTTCCCTGCACTACCGGATAATTCCAGTATTGGTCATTCATTCCATTGTAGCGCCAGGGCTCGCTCGCTTCAAATCCCCATTCCAGCCTGTCAATAAACCGCTTCTTCCCTATGAGGTTCACCAGTGCAGGAACATCCTGGGGAACAAAAAAAGTGAGCTGCCATGCGTTGCCCTCCACATAGTGGTGGTTGGCGCCACTGCGAAAGGGGTCAAAACCGGGCGCCCATTCACCATTGCTCAATTTCATATGGCAGTAGCCATCTTTATCCATAGTGTTTTTCCACCAGCCTCCACGATCATTGAATTTTTTATACAGTTCTGTTTTGCCCAATGATTTGGCCAGTTGCCCAACTGTCCAGTCATCGTATGCATATTCCATTGAATTTGAAAAACGGCCTTTATCCGAAGGAACGTACTGATGCTTCAGGTATTCCGTTAGATCGCGGTTGCCGGCAAAGCCTGTGTACACTTTTTGTGCCGGGGTTGTTTGCATTTTAACTGCCGCTTCCAGCAGCTTTGTTGCATCAAAATCCCGTATTCCCATCTGGTATGCGCCCACCATCATCGGTATTTCATGTTCCGCTACCATTACCGGTACATAATTCATTCCTGCCGGGCCTTTTGCCAGCCATCCGTATGCATCATACATGGCGAGCTCGGAATTTACCCAGCGGTTGCTCCATTCCGGTGTGATCAAATTCCACATCTGGTTCAAATTCCAGAATGTATTCCAGAAAGCATCGCAGCCCAGGGCAACATCATCTGCACCTTTTAGCTGCTGTATCTTGCCATCCGTTCCTCTCCATTGCCCGTTAACATCGCTCCAGGTATTGCGGCTGCAGACCGACCTGTACATCGCGTTGTAAAAACGTACTTTCTCCTGCCTGTTCGTTGTTGTAATTTTAACCCGGTTAAAAATATCGTTCCACTGATCGGCCTGGTGCTGCCTTACCGCTTCAAAGTCCCATCCAAACGGGCCCGTTAACTCCGTTGTTAAATTTAACCGGGCATTTTCAATGCTCACCAGTGAAATACCGGTGCGTACCTTAACAACGGGGTTGGCTTTGGCGTTGAACTGAAGGAAGATCCCTGCTTCTTTGATGTCTTTGGCCTGAAAATGATCTCCATAAGAGACCGTATCATTGATCCAGCCTCCCATGGATTGAAAAGGCTTGTCAAATTCTATAACAAAATGAACGGTATAGTCCTGTTCGGCATCGTTGCTCCATACGCGTGGTGAGAACTGGTGCGCAAAACCTTCGATCCTGTGATCGCTGATCTTCCGCAGGATGATCTCCTTTAGGCGGTAATCATATTCGGAGGGTATATGCAGATCTACCAGCACCCGTGAGCTGTCGCGGTTCTGCGGGAAAGTGAACCGCATCAATCCGCAGCGGGTAGTTGCAGTCATTTCGGCCTTTATATCGTAATCTTTGAGCTGAACTTTGTAGTACCCGATGGGCGCCTCTTCTGTTTTTTTATCAATCTCCGACCTGTAGCCCGAGCCCGGCTTCAGCTCATCGCCTATTTTTGTTTTCAATGCACCGTTGGATGCAAAAATACCCAGTCCGCCCATGGTCCATTCATGAATATGGCTGAAGGTGCCCACACTTTCAAATGACGGCTGATAACCTGCCTGCCAGCCGGAATTTTGGTTATCCGGGCTCAGCTTCACCATGCTGAACGGCATCCACGGGCCGGGTGCGATCATCCACCGCGAATGGGCTGTTCCCATGCGGGTATCTACATAACCGGCTAAGGTTTGCAGCCGCTGCGCAGAGCGTTCCACCGTTCCTTTTGCTATTGTAAGTCCATCTGCCAAAACCCTGTAGCTGCTTTGCCCGGGGCTTTCAACAGCAGGCATGGGCGCTTCGAACTCATAATTTCCCTCTTCGGCTTTTTCTTCAAAGATCAGCTTCCCGTCCAGCTCAATGCCAATGACCGGTAAGCCCTGCAGGTGCTCAACATTGACCAGCAGGGGTTGTATCCTTTTACCTTCAGGCAGCAGCTCATAATCTGCCGCTTTTACATCCCTTACAAAAGCCTTACCCGGCTTTACCATCTTTAAAGGGCTGCCTTCCAGCCGTACATTATCAAACAATATCCACGATCCTTCCAGCACTTCGATCGTGATGCAGTTAGCGCCTTTTTTGATCACACCTTTTTCAACCGGTATCTCTATTACCCGTGAAGTTGCATGCATAAGGTTACCCGTAATGGAAAGCGTGTCTCCTAAAGGCTCTTTATAAGAAGGGCGTTTTTGCCTGCCGGGATCATACCCTGTTGCGGTAAGCTGCTGTTTAACCGATTGGTTGTTTACAGACACTTTTATGAGGGGGAGAAATTCCTTAGCGTAATCTGCAAGCGCTATAACCAATTTATAATTTCCATCCGTGGTCATGCTCTCCACGCCAAATAAAATGTTTACCTGGTTGATCCGCCAGCCCGAAGTAGACCATGTACCTCCCCATGTATTCACCGGGCCCGGGAGCACATAAGGAAAATCATTTTTTTCAAGGGAATGACCAACCAGGAAGAACTTATCTTCAAAGCCAAAGTCGTGCGCTATAAATTTCCTGAACCCATCGGGAGCCAGTGCAAATTCAGCTGCGGAATGATCGGGTTTACCAATGCTCCATATAACAGGGGACTGTGCTTTCCCCGGCAGGGCAAAAGCCGTAATGGAAAACGTTAACAGGATTAAAAAAAATGGTTTAATCATACTGATCTTTTGAGCTTATTTATTTTTACTTCAACAAAAGTATCTACGGAGCATGGAGCTTCCTCGTCCAATTGAACAGGAATACAAAGGTGCACCATTGATTTGCCTGCATTATTGGAAATCCCGGTACTGGTTATTCATTGTATTATAGCTTTAAAATTAAAGATTTATCCGCAATCTATTTCTATTGATTTGGGCATATTTACATGGTTCTATAGCGCTTTTGTTTTATTTTCTAAGTTGATCGCCGGAAGAAGTAACATTAAGCAGGAGAGAGCAGAACAGTTGTATAATACAACCTCCAAAAATTGGATTATAAAGAGATTATAAAAATCTTTGAAAGCTGCAGGCAGGAATCATTTTATTAACTTTAAATTTTAAAACAATGAAAAGAATAAAAATGAGCCTTGCCAATATTCAAGGAAAGTTGAGCAGGGCTGAAATGAAAAAGATTATGGCAGGTAGCGGTGACGCCGGAACCTGCGGTTCTAACTGTGATAATGTCTGTATGGGTGCTAAGGGCACAACTTGCGAAGGGGTTTCAGGTACATGTAGTTCAAATTCTATGGGTACTTGTCAATGTCTTATAGTTTGTTGACCGTTTTATTTGTTACCGCAGTGTACCGAGATAAGTACACTGCAGTTTTATAAGTGGTATAATTGAATGTCACACGACACATTTTTATGGCTTTAAAACATCAAGTCGTGATGTTAAATAAAAAAATGCTCTGTATTATTATACGAATGAATTTTCAGTTATTGCTGTTATTATGTATTATAACGGTTGTTGCTTTTGCGCAAGATGAAAAGCCTCCTTTGCTGAGTATCAGAGATCCTGCGCCTCCGCTGCGGGTAAAGGAGTGGCTGAAGGGTGAACCGGTTCAACGCTTTGAAAAAGGCAGGATATATATTGTTGAGTTCTGGGCTACCTGGTGCGCTCCCTGTAAAGCTGCTATGCCGCATCTTTCGGACTTAGCCCATCAATATAAAGACAGGGTAACTATTATAGGCATGGACGTTATGGAAAAGAAAGCTACTACAATGGAGAAGATAAAAGCTTTTGTAGACAGCATGGGATATCGTATGGATTATACGGTGGCAGTAGAGGACAGTAACTTTATGGAAAGAAACTGGTTAGATGCTTCAGGAGAGCGGGGTATACCCAAGTCTTTTGTAGTAAATGCAGACGGGATACTGGCTTGGATGGGGCATCCCCATAAGCTTAATATAATTTTACCGCAAATAGTGAACAATACCTGGGATATAAAACGTGCGTTTGTCCAACAGAATTCAAACAGATATTTAGCAGCATTGGATGATTCCGTAAGTTATGAATTGAGATACTATAGAGGGGACCGGCGTCTGAACCCTAATACTCCACTCAGATCAGATTCAGATCTTTTAGCGATGATTGATGAAATAGTTAAAAAGGAGCCCAAGCTAAAATATACACCTCACATTGCCTTCTATACCATTGGTGCTTTGCTCGAAACCGATTTGCAAAAGGCTTATGAGTATGGTAAGGTTGCGATAGTAACCCCTACTTATCAGGAGCCGGTTTATCACATCATCAGTGACGCCATCACATTTTATTCAACCAAATTAAGGTTGCCCGTAGAAATCTGTAGGTTAGGTGCTCAGGCGTACCAGGCGGAAATTGATAGTGTAATCTATCCGGAGCTTATTAATGTGCCCAAACTTTATTATAACATGGCAGGGTGTTACTGGTTTGCAGGAGATAAAGCCAAGGCTATTGAAGCGTTGCAAACAGCCATTAAAATGCTAAAAGGCAAAAAGAACTTTTCTAAAGCTGATTTAGCTGTGTATAAGTCCCGACTTCAGCAATACAAGAAGAAGCCGCAGTGAAAACAAATTTTAATTACTGGCTATTGCAGAAAAGCAGAATGAACAGCTTACAGCAGTATGGCCCGGTTATTGGAAAAATTGACTATATAAAAACTACGCCAATCGATAGCGGGTATCTTGCACGGGTGGAATTGCCACATGCGTTATTGTTATTAACCAATTACGGGAAGCGGCTTCACCATAGAAACGGGCTGCTGGCACAGGCTGATATTATTACAGAAGACATGCGGCTACTTGAACGGTTTTATTATAAACTATTACGAAATTTCAGCGATAACAAATAAGCTTTTCTCGCATTTCTTAAGTCTCATTACGTTGTTACTAATTGTATTAATCATGCATTAATGGAATCAGTAAATATATCAATTAGACCGAGAATAATAACAATGCAGCTAACCTTGCCTTTAAATTGGAGAGTCTGTTAAAAAAAGAGAGGCAAATACCTCTCTTTTCTTGTTTTAAAGTGAAGCTTTAATACCCCGGGTTTTGTACCAAAGCGCCGTTGCTCTTTTTAATTTCGTCATTGGGAATAGGGAAGAGATAATAATGATCTCCTTTCCATGGCGCTCTCACTTCCGCTTCGGGTATCACTCCATATGTATAGGTCAGTTTGCCCAGCAAATCACCTGCCTGTGCGCCGGCCCAGTCCATCTTAACGCTGGTGAGCCCCCGGATAGGAATATCAATATTGCCGGGTGCAGCCTTCCAGCGCATAAGGTCAAAGAAACGCTGATCTTCCAGTTGCAATTCTATTGCTCTTTCATTTCTGTAATCTCTTACAAGATCTGCTCCGGTACTGGTGATATCCGGCATGTTCGTAGCCTCTCTTTGCCTGATCTTGTTGAGGTATTCACGGGCGAGCGGTTCGTTCTCCAGGGCGATCTGGATCTCCGCATAGTTTAAATAAAATTCTGTTAACCGCATGAACACCGTTACCTGGTTGTAGTTAAAATCATAGCTTGCACGCGGCCCGTCAAAGTCAAGCAATCTCCTGAATGTGTAACCCGTTTGTACCCTCCAGTGAAAGGGAGTAAGCCCCTTTACCCAATAGGTTTTGGAATCGCGTCCAAAATCAAAAAGGGTTTGCCCGTTTTCAGGATCCACTTTATTGGGATTGGTGTAGGGAGGCGCATTGTCGGGGTTGGGATTGGCATCTTCCCAGTATTCGTAAACCCTGTGCGTGGTTTTGGATCCGTCCTGTATAAAAACGGGACCGGCGCCGGGATAAAGAATAGAAGTATAATACCGCGGGTCCCTGTTATCGTTGGGTTTTTGCGGATCATACCCCGAAGCGGGGTTCACCGTAATGCCATCGGCCAGGTAGGGATATTCTCCATTGGCCATTTGAAACATATTGACAAATGTTTGCGTTGGCATCAAACGTTGCCTTGCATCAAAGCCGGAAGGCCAGTAATCATAATTATAACCCCAGTCGGGTATCCTTGTAGCGGGGGTAAACGATTTTCCAAAAATGGTCTCGTCATTTTTTAATGGTTTTATAAACAAATCGGCGGTTGTTGCATGCAGCGCATAACCGGCATCAATTACTGCCTTCGTTGCCACTTCAGCCGCCTGCCATTTTGATTTGTCATTGGAAGGGTTATTTAAAGGACTTGCCGCATACAAAAGCATCCTTGCCTTTAACGCCAGGGCTGCATTTTTGCTGATCTTTCCTTCATTTACAGGCACGCCATCCAGCAGGCTTATAGCTTCGTCGCATTCGCTCAAAACAAATGCAACGCATTCTTCGTACGTATTCCGGGGTGTATCAAAGCTCTCCTCATCCAGCTTAAAGCTTTTTGTAATTATAGGAACACCGCCATATGTGCGCATTAACTCAAAATACATCCATGCTCTTAAAAAATGTACTTCGCCCTTCATAGGGTCAAGTTTAGCCACATCAATATCGGAAGTCTCCACTTTTTCAAAAAAGATGTTCGCCTTCCTGATATAGCCGTATTCTTCATCCCAGAGATTTGTAAGATCGGTGATATTATCCGGAGTGATGATGCCAGTAATATATTCACGGATCCCCGCAGCCCTGTCGTGGGTTTCGGGCTGGGATACGGCTACATCGGTTAACGCTTCATAACCGCCGCTGCCCGGGCTCCATGGTGGTTTAATGCCGTTGTATATATTGTACACATAATTCTGCAAAAAAGTGGGATCGTTGAAAACCGCATCTTCGGATATGGCGTCCAGAGGCTTTTTATCCAGCAGATCACGGTTACAGGAAATAACCGTGACAGCGCAGATCAACGACAGGGCTGTAATTTTTTTTACTGCTTTATTTATATTTAAATATTTCATACTTCGGGTATTAAAAAGTGATGTTAAGTCCGGCGCTTATCGTTCTCATAATGGGATATACGCCACCGTTGCCTGTTTGGGGGGATGTTTCAGGATCACCCGCACCATATTTTTTCAGGTTGTTAAATACCATGAAAAGATTGTCACCGGATACATACAGCCTCAATGCCGAAATTTTGAACCTGGTCATCAGGCTTCGGGGAAGTGTGTATCCCAATTGGGCTGTTTTTAAACGAAGCCAGGTAGAACTGCGATAATAGAAATCGCTGTTAGAAGCAGCGAAACCCGTTGGGGAGATCATCGGGAGCTCTGCATTTGTATTGTCTAATGAAAAGCTATTCAACGCTACATACCGCAATCCATTGCCATTGGCCCCCGAGTTAAATCCGTTGCTGAGCCTCCACTTGGCACCGCTTTGCCCTGCAAACAAAACAGACAAATCAAAATCCTTGTAGTCTAATCCGATATTGAATCCAAACTGCATTTTGGGCAGAACGGCGCCGGCATTTACGGTTGTATTAAACATGTACTGGTCATTGCTGGTTATTTCACCATCATTGTTCAGGTCTGCAAAGATCAACCCTCCAACCGTAGCACCCGGATAGGCCGGATATTTGGTCAGGTCATCTTCTGTTCTGTAAATACCAATTGACTTGTAAACCAAAGCGGAACCGAGAGGTTGTCCTTCCAGTTTCTGGTACGGCTCGGACTGGGGCGTTTCATCAAAATAAATGATCTTATTTTCGGTATAAGCAAGGTTTGCATTTAACATTACATTTACCTGCCCTACGTTCTGCCTGTATCCTGCCTGAACTTCAAATCCTTTATTGTCCATTCTTCCGATATTCTCATCAGGTAATATCAGCCCGGTATAACCCGGAATAGAAGCCTGTCTTCTTCCAAGGATATTGGTGGTTTTGGTCTTGTATAAGTCCAGCTCAAACGTTAACCTGTTCTGCAAAAAGCCCAGTTCCAGACCCAGATCAGTTGTTTCACTTACTTCCCACGTAATATTAGGATTAGGGGTAGAAGTAGCTGCTATGCCGCGGGCATCCGTTCCGTTAACAACCCAACCTGCTGAATAGCCAAATGCGCCAATATACTGGAAGGGGTCTACCCTGTCGTTACCCAGTTGCCCCCATGATGCCCTTATTTTAAAATTGCTGAACACATTCTCAGGAATGAAAGACTCCTTGCTCACCACCCATGCGGCAGAAGCCTGGGGGAAGAAACCATAGCGGGTTTCTTTGGGGAAAACAGGTGAGCCATCATAACGGGCACTGAATCCAAGCAGGTATTTACCTCTGAATTCATAACTGGCGCGGCCAAAATAATTTCGACGTGCATTTTCCGCTGCTCTCCCGTCTGTATTCCAGTTGTTTCGGTTGGTGCTGCCTGCGAAAAGCTGATCAAGCAATGGAGAATCATAACCCAGGCGCTGCGCCCAGAAGTTATTGGTTTTGTAATCCATTTGCTCATACGCAACAAAGATCCCGATCTTATGGTCGCCGCCAATTACAGTATTGTAAGAAAGCTTTATATTATTGGTTATCCTCTGGCTTTGATAAAAATCTTCTCTTAAACCTATATCCTCAACCGTTCTTGACTCCTTTTGCACAATTGAATCCGTGTTAGGAACTCTTTCATAATAGGGCCAGGTGTAATTAAACACCTTATCGTAATTAAAAGTTTTAACTATACTCGAAAATCCATCCAGTGCCAGACCGTTCACATACGGGATGTTCCATTTAAAACGAATGGTGCCGCTTAAAATATCTGCCTTGTACTTTCTGTAGCCGGGGCTAAGTAATCTTGCCACGGGATTCAGGTGCGACCATCCTTCACCGGGATAACGATAATCTCCGCCGATATACGCTTCCTGCAGCGGGCTCACACTTGCAAAAGCACCCACATCGCCGCCCGGGCCGCTTTGCGGGAGTTCCGTATTTTTTTCGCGTCCTGACAGGTCAAAACCAACTTCAAAATTATCCGTAACAGAAACATCTATATTGCTTCTTACATTGTATTGTTTCACTTTTGTTTTATCATCACCCC
>NZ_DAOMOZ010000151.1:10498-12356 GCF_035444585.1 Agriterribacter sp. | reverse complement strand
CAGCAGCGGCATCTTTTAACACCGTAAATGTTTCTATTGCATTAGGATCCAGGTGCTGGAACGACCTTGGAATACCGTCAACGATCAGCAGCGGCTGGCTGGCTCCTGTGGAAGACAAGCCCCTGATGTAAATATTGGAGCCGTCATATCCCGGCTCGCCTGAACCCTGCTTTACAATAACGCCAGACACTCTCCCGCCTAAGCCATTGCTTAAGTTAGCAATAGGCACAGAAGCAATTTCCTGTCCTTTCATAGTAGATACAGCCGCAGTTAAAGATGTTTTCCTTTGCGTTCCATACCCTACTATCACTACATCGTCGAGCACATTGCCTTGCGATGCCTCCAAAACAACAGTCAACTGGTTTTGGTTACCAATTTTTATTGTTTGTGTTTCAAATCCCGTATGAGAAATAACAAGGGTTTGTCCGGATGAAACGGTTAAGCTAAACGTACCATCGTTATTGGTGGTAGTACCCTGTTGCGTTTCCTGGACGATAACGGACACATCTGCCAGAGCAGTTTCGCCGTCTGTAATTTTACCTGTAAGTGTAAAACCGGCTTGCGCAAGAACGGCGCTTCCAAAAAGGAGAGCAATAAACAGCGTCAAAACTGTTTTTCCTGAAATGGGAAATGGTAATAGTTTTAAATTCATAGCAATTGTTTTGTGTGTAGCTTAATTTTAGATTCAACGGGTTGGTCAATGGTGCCCGTTTCATGCCATACAAAAGTATTTTTCGAACTGCTGTTTTTTTTACACGATCTTGCCCGATCAGTACCTTATCTTGCACTACCCATACGGCCAATTAACCTATTTTGCTCATTTACTATCCTATTTTGTCGCACAAAATGTTAAATGTGAAAAAAATACTACCAATTACCATACATTTAAGAAATGAAACCGCACTATAAACCCATACCATCCGAATCAAGGCTATTTAAAGTAGAATTCCAAAAAAACAGTAAAGAGTTTTACTATCCCTGGCACTATCATTCAGAACTCGAGCTCACCTTTATCATGAGCGGCAAGGGAGTAAGATATGTGGGTAACTCGATTGAAAATTTTTATGACGAGGAGCTGGTTCTACTCGGCTCCAACTTACCGCATACATGGAATACAGCTAACGACCAGGAACAACCCGTAACCGCTATTGTCATCTACCTGAAGGAAGAATTTTTTGACAAATCATGGATGCAGAGCATAGAGTTTGAGTCCATCAGGAATTTAGCCGCCTCAATGAACAAAGGCATCAAGGTTGACAATGGTATAGCTGCGGAATTGAAGCAAAAATTCTTTGATCTGCTCAATGCATCACCATTTGATAAGCTGATGATACTGCTGCAGATATTACAGGATCTGGCGCACAATACTGCGTTCCGGTTTTTGTGTGAACAGGAATTTACCGGCGATCTTAATGATACCGACAAAACACGCATCAATACCGTTTACAATTATATCCAGGCCCATTACCAGGAGCAGGTTTCCCTTGCTGATATTGCATCAAAGCTGAACATGACCGAAGAGTATTTCTCAAGGTATTTCAGTAAAACCATGAAAAAGCCCTTCTTCGAATTTTTAAATGAATACAAGATCAACAGGGCCTGCCGGCTGCTTATTGAAACCGACAAGCAGATAAGTGAAATATGTTATGCTTCCGGCTTTGAAAGCATTCCTTTCTTTTACAGGCAGTTCAAGAAGTTCAAAGACTGCCAGCCCAAGACCTATCGAATGAACTATCAGAAGGTCTCTTTGTACCAGCCGGTATGATCTTCACGGCGCAACAAAGATTTTGTACGACCCTTTCTGGGTCGTAATACTCTTCATCGTATAGTTATAAACGTTAGGCCCTTTCAGGGTCAA
>NZ_DAOMOZ010000151.1:0-10398 GCF_035444585.1 Agriterribacter sp. | reverse complement strand
CAGGCACATATCCGTAAAGCGGTCAGCACCCGCCGCAGAAGGGTCAGACCGCTGACGGAGCTATCATCCGCTATTTCCTGGTAAAAGTGCCGCATATATACAAAGATTTTGTTCGACCCTTTCAGGGTCAATGCAAGCACATATCCGTAAAGCGGTCGGCACCCGCCCCAAAAGGGTCAGACCGCTGACGGAACTATCATCCGCTATTTCATAGTAGAAATGCCGCATATATACAAAGATTTTGTTCGACCCTTTCAGGGTCGTAATACTCTTCATCGTATAGTTATAAACGTTAGGCCCTTTCAGGGTCAATGCAGGCACATATCCGTAAAGCGGTCAGCACCCGCCGCAGAAGGGTCAGACCGCTGATGAGCTACCGTCCGCTAATGCAGGTGTAGTCCACCTTGCCGGCTATGCATTCCTTGTGGCTTTGTGGCATATCTCCATATCCGTAAAGCAGCCGGTACCCGTCGCAGAAGGGTCAGGCCGCTGATGAGCTACCGTCCGCTAATGCAGGTGTAGTCCACCTTGCCGGCTGTGCATTCCTTGTGGCTTTGTGGCATATCTTTCTCTCACTTAAAAATATCATCGCTTATGTACCCTGCATTCGTATAAGGTCTTAAATAAACGGTATCCTTATTCATATGGGTCATCCAAAGCTCATTGTCGTCTAATTCTTTGGGAGGATATTGAGACACATTGCAACGCATCGCTTCCCTGGCGATCCTGTTTTCTGCTTCACTGCACCATATCCGTACGGGGAGATATTTTTTGTCAACTGATTTATAAATCCGGTGATAGCCCGTTTGCTCTTCTGATTGGTACGGAGGCTCATTTTTCCAGTGCTCCGTAGGAATAGCCGTATAAAATAGTTTTCCGATATGGAACGAAGACTGAGCAGACTGAAAAAGCTCTGTTACTACCGCGCCCACCATTCTGTGGTCGGGATGTCCCGAACCACCTTCCGCCCCCCAGGTAATAACGATATCCGGCTTATAGATCACAAAGACGCTGTCTAATTTTCTTCTCAAAGCCGCCAATGCATCCCAGTTGGACAGTTTCCCATCGTCCAGACCAAGCATGACGGGTGGATTTATACCCAGCGTGTTGCAGGTGCATTCCGTTTCCCTTTCCCTTACATGCGCAAGCGAATCTCCTGCCGGTATTTGAGCATGCTGCCGAACCCCCATATTCCCGTTGGTAGCAATGGTCAAATATACCTGATGCCCCTGCGATGCCAGCCTGGCCAGTAGCGGGCTCACATCAAGCTCATCATCGGGATGCGCGAAAACCGCCATGACGGTTTTGGGTACAGCATCATTTTTTGTTTCAGCTTCCGAAAGCATGTTTTGCTCATTACCACAGCCAAAAAACAAAAAGCATATTGCACAGAAGAAATAATTTCTCATTTGTTTTATTTTATGGTGAACGCAGCCCATTTAAATTCTTTGCCAACGCTGCTCCGCAGGCGCTGCATTAAAAGCGCTTTCTGTTCAAAATTAAATGCATCCGCACATCAACTGTTCATCCATTTGGATAAAGTAATAGCCTATTTTGTACAAAATACGTTAATGAACAGGCGAAATAGGTAAAAAACCGCTTTTGCATTACCTGTACATTTGACGACATGGACTTACGGATATTTTTTTACATAACGGTTATTGTTGCACTGCAAGGAGTTAATTGCAGGCTTGCCAAAAACAGTCATGCTGCCAACTCATCACCTGTAGCAGTAAGCAGCAACTTCGATTCAGGCAGTATCGATACCTTGTGGGAATCAAAGCCTAATTTCCTCACCGGTTGGCCCATACACCGGAAACAAAAGAGCAGCACCGATGATCAGTATTACTGGTTTTATTTTAAATTGAACAATGTAGCAAACAAAGATATCACCATTACATTAGACAGTCTGGCTGGTATTTACAGGGGAGGTCCGCACCTCATTTATACCAAAGGGACCCAGCCTGTTTACTCCTATGATCAAAAAAGCTGGGGCAGAATTAGTGATGTGCATTACGATCCAAAAACTCATACTCTTACTTTTCAAAACCTGTTCACACAAGATTCCGTGTGGATAGCATATGCACACCCGTTTTCCTACAGCCAGGGATTGGCGTTGATTGATTCGGTTGCCGATAACCCATTTTTAGCCATTGAAACTTTAGGCGCAACACACGAGTCCAGAAAAATTCATTTACTAACGGTTACAGATACTGCAGTACCCGATACTGAAAAGAAAGTAGTGTTTATTACCACACTACAGCATGCGGGTGAATACTGCGGTGGCTACGTGGTGGCAGGGCTTCTTCACCTCCTGCTGTCGGATGATGAGAACGCCGCTATGGTAAGAAAAAACACCATTTACAAGATCATCCCGATGATGAACCCCGACGGCATTTTTCATGGCATAACAAGGTTCAATGCCAACTATGAAGACCTGAACCAGGAATGGGATGATGATTTTACCGATACGCCTCACCTGCCTGTTGAACCGGAAGTGGCCTGCGTGAAAAAATGGATCCGCGACTGGCGAAGCTCCGGACGAAATATTGACCTTGCATTAGATATTCACAGCCAGGGACAGCAAGGCTCAATGAACCTCCTGCATGCGCCCAAAGATATGTTGACTGGTCTCACGCGGCATCTCAGTAAATATTGGCCGTTGGAGTATATTCCTATGGAATTTCCGGGATCGCTGAATGATTGCCTGGCAAAAGAATTTAATATTCCTTCAGGCACTTTTGAAATCCCGCAATCAAGAATTAATAATGGGCCATACCTCACTATAAATGACTATTGTGATTACGGCAAAAGCATAGCGCTGGGCATTACAGATTATTTTTTAAAAAGCAAATGAAAGGTGTTTGAGCATTCCATGCCTGCCTGATCGGATGTTCGTCGATGCCGGTACACATGGTGGCAGGCGGAATGTGTAAAGGGGCAAAGCCTGCAAAGAAATCCCCGTTGCGTACGCTGCTCCGCAACGTGAAAGTGGTAAAAAAGGGGTCCATAACATAAAATCATTCACCGGCATGGTAACCGCAACGGAAACGTTCCTAGTGTATACGCTTTTCACGGTAGGTGTTTGGCGACATGCCCATGACTTTGGTAAACATCCTTGTGAAATAGTAAGGATCATCTATGCCCAGTTCATAGGAGATCTCTTTTACCCGGAGCTCCGTGAACAATAAGTACTGACAGGCCTGCTGTATCTTTAGATGGTTGAAATATTCAATTGGCGTAAAGCCGGTTTTGTTCTTGAATAAATAAGTAAAATGCGAGACGGAGAGATTGGCCGCCGCCGCTATTTTCTCTACAGTGAGCACTTCCGAAATGTTCTTTTTCATAAAATCAATGGCTACATTGAGCTCGTCCTTTACTTCCCTATCGCCCGGCGGGGCATATTTTTCATTGTACATAATGCTTGTAAGAAAATGCCATAAACACATATTGGCATACATAAGATTATCCCTGCCGTAGCCGCGTTCCAATTGTGCATACATTTCTTTGAAAAGGCTGATGGTTTGTTCGCTATGCTTTAAAAATCCCTTGGAACCAATGGTTTTTTCGATTACAGCAACAATTTGAGCGGCAACCGTTCCTTTAAAATGGAGCCAGTAGATACTCCATGGATTTTTTTCATCGGCCATATAAACATGCGGCTTCTTTGCCGATATTATAAAAAAATCGCCCGGCTCAATTTCAAGCCTCTTTTTATTCAAAACCATACTGCCATATCCTTTATGGCAATAAATGAGGATGTGCTGCTCTGCACCTGTATTTCTTTCGCGGTAATGATGCCGTGCTTTTGGATAGTAACCTATATCTGTAATATACAATGTGCCGATGATATCATTTTTAGCACATCTTTCAGAGAGCACTTTCCTGGGCAAAACAATGGCCTTTTGTCCGCTGAATCCCTCTTTTTTCCTGGTGACATCCGGAATCATAGCAATCTTTTGATCATATAATAGTCCATCATAACCCTCATTTACTCCATCGTACGGTTTTGAAAGATCATTTACTTTGACAAGATAATCATTCAAAATTACAGTTGTTATATGATTGACACAGTAAAAGTTTGGGAAGAAGAGGTTATCATTCCAACATATGAAACAGGACAACCCGAGAAAAACCCGATGTTCCTGGAAAAGCGGGTTTACCAGGGAAGCAGCGGAGTGGTTTATCCTCATGCCGTGATCGAGAAGATCTGCGATGTAAAAAAAGATAAAGCTTACACAGCGGTTTTTATTGAGAATAAATATATCAGGGTAATGATACTTCCCCAGATAGGGGGCCGCATCCAGATGGCTTTCGACAAAATAAAAAACCGGCACTTTGTTTATTATAACCATGTCATTAAACCGGCGCTTGTAGGCCTTACCGGCCCATGGATCTCCGGGGGCATTGAATTCAACTGGCCCCAGCACCACCGGCCATCTACGTTTGAGCCGGTTGATCATACCATTATTGAAAACCCCGATGGCAGCAAAACAATATGGGTAAACGAAGTAGAGCGGATGTTCCGCACAAAAGGTATGGCTGGCTTTACCCTGTATCCCGGCAAAGCATATATTGAGGTAAAAGGAAACATATACAACAGAACGCCTTTCCCCCAAACCTTCTTATGGTGGGCTAACCCGGCGGTAAAAGTCAACGACCATTATCAATCTGTGTTCCCGCCTGATGTTCATGCCGTTTTTGATCATGGTAAAAGAGATGTATCGTCTTTCCCTATAGCCAAAGGTGTTTATTATAAAGTAAATTATGCGCCCGGTACCGACATCTCAAGGTATAAAAATATTCCTGTGCCCACTTCCTACATGGCAGTAAGCTCCAGGTACAATTTCATGGGCGGGTATGAGCACGACAGCAAAGGCGGGCTGTTACATGTAGCAGATCATCACATCGCCCCCGGCAAAAAGCAATGGACATGGGGCAATGGCGAATTCGGCCGCACCTGGGATGCGAACCTCACAGATGAAGACGGTCCGTATATAGAGTTAATGACGGGCGTTTTTACTGATAACCAACCCGACTTTTCGTGGATACAACCTTACGAGGAAAAAACCTTTGTACAATATTTCATGCCGTACAGCGAGGTTGGCGTAGTAAAAAATGCAACAAAAGAAGCGATGGTTAACCTTGAAATAAAGGGAAGCGAGGCAGAGATCAAATTGTACGTAACCTCGGCATACGAAAAAATTAAAGTAGCCCTGGTAGAAGATGAAGCATATATATTCACTGAAACCATTTCATCTTCTCCGGAAAATCCTTATCTCAAAAAAATAACACTCAGGAACGGCATATTACCGGAAGCCATAAAGCTCCTGATCACAGACCTTTCTTCGGGCAAAGAGCTGGTAAGCTATCAAAAGGAAAAACATACGGAGCAGCCTGTTCCGCCGCCTGCGCAGGCTGCCAAAAAGCCCGCTGACGTTGAGAACAATGAGCAGCTTTTTTTAACCGGGTTGCACCTGGAGCAATATCGCCATGCAACGTATATGCCTACCGACTATTACGAGGAAGCGCTTCAACGCGACCCCTCAGATACGCGGAGCAATAACGCCTTGGGATTGTGGCTGCTTAGAAGAGGGCAGTTCAAAGCAGCAGAGCCTTATTTCCGTGCCGCGGTAAAAACGCTTACGCAGCGCAATCCAAATCCTTATGACGGAGAAGCTTATTATAACCTCGGCTGGTCGCTCAAACTGCAGGGTAAGCATGAAGAGGCTTTTGCATGTTTTTATAAAAGTGTATGGAATGATGCGTGGCAGCATGCGGGATACCTTAATCTTGCACGAATTGCAGCCGGCAATAAAGACTTTGAACAGGCGCTTGAATTAATAGAAAGATCATTGATCAGAAATTACCATAGCCACACAGCCCGTCACCTCAAAGTTGTATTGCTCCGTAAGCAGGGTAGCATACAGGAAGCTGCTGCGCTGATTGAGGAATCCATTGGACTGGATCCGTTCAATTTCGGCTGCCTGTTTGAAAAAAATATCCTGTTCCGGGATCAGAACCCGCAACTGGCCAACGAAGCAAAAGAGCAGCTCTGCGGGCTTAGCCGCAACTGGGTGCATAATTATATAGAGTACGCCCTGGATTACGCCCATGCCGGACTATATGACGAAGCCATTGAATTTTTTGAAATCTACCTTGCCCATGCGGAAAAGCCCTATCCCATGGTTTTTTATTACCTGGGCTGGTTTGAATCCCGGCGCGGGAATGAGCAAAAGTGCAATGAATATTATTGCAAAGCGACATCCTTATCCGTCGACTATTGCTTTCCCAACCGTATAGAAGATGTAATTGTTCTTGAAGAAGCAAAACGTGCAAATGCCGAGGATATGCATGCGCCTTACCTGCTGGGAAATTTCTGGTACGACAGGCGCCAGTACAAAGAGGCTGTTGCATGCTGGGAACGCGCTGTTCAGATCGACGACAGCTTTCCTACGGTGCACCGCAACCTGTCGCTCGCCTACTATAATAAGCTGAACGATCCTCAAAAAGCCCTTGCTTCCTTAGAGAAAGCATTTTCCCTGGATACTACCGACGCCAGGGTATTGATGGAACTGGATCAGTTGTATAAGAGACTTAACAAGCCCCACCGGGAAAGACTGTCGCTCCTTGAAACTCACCTTTCCCTTGTAGGATCGAGAGATGATCTGTATCTCGAAAGAGTAGTGCTTTACAATCACCTTGAAGCATATCAAACCGCCAGGAACCTCCTTGCTGAATATAAATTTCATCCGTGGGAAGGTGGCGAAGGAAAAGTGGTAGGACAATACATGCTTGCCTGTATTGAACTGGCAAAGCAGGCACTCGCAGATGGGAATGCCCGATCAGCGCTTGAGCTCCTTGACCAGGCCGGGCACTATCCTGAAAATCTGAGCGAAGGGAAGCTATCGGGTGCGCAGGAAAATGATATATTTTACCTGAAAGGGCTGGCTTATGAAAAATTGAGTAATGCAGAAACAGCCCGAAGCTTCTTTATAAAAGCAACACAAGGGATGACCGAACCGGTTCAGGCAATTTTTTATAATGATCCGCAACCCGATAAGATCATTTACCAGGGGCTTGGATGGTGTAAGCTGGGAGAAAAGCAGAAGGCAACCCAAATTTTTACCAGGCTCATTGACTTTGGTAAAAATCATATCAACGATAAGGTTCATATAGATTATTTCGCAGTATCGCTGCCTGACCTGCTTGTTTTTGACGCAGACCTTGATCTCCGCAATAAAATACACTGCCTGTATCTGCAGGGGCTTGGTTATTTGGGCCTTGGACACGTTCATGCTGAAAAAGCGGAAAAATTTTTCAACGAAGTATTGAAGTTAGATATTAATCATTCAGGAGCTATTGTACACAAACACATGCTGAAGTATTTATTTATAACGGAACCATAGAATAGTCCATCAAAGTCGGATAATGATCCATTCAAACACATATGGAGCATAGTAAATTTGATTACACGATTTATTTTTTTTATTAACTAAAACTTGCTATATGGGATACATTGCTGTAAGAAAGAGTTGTTTCTCCGGCAACATGAAACTGTTTTTTTTCTTTCTTCTCTTTTCTTTTCCGGTTTACTTATTGGCCCAACAAAAAAAAATTACCGGGAAAGTTAAAGATGAGAACAACAATCCATTACAGAGCGTGTCGGTAACGGTTAAAGAAAATCCCGGTGCCGGGACCACCACAGATAGCAATGGGAATTTTTCAATCGCTGCTTCTGTAAATGATGTGCTCGTTTTTGAATTTGTGGGTTACCAGAAAGAAGAAATAAAAGTGGGCGCCGGTCAAACCCTGGATGTAACGCTCTATCCGTCAGATACCAGGCTCAGTGAAGTTGTAGTGATCGGTTATGGTACCAAATTAAAAGGAGAACTGACCGGTGCCGTGTCTAAAGTTGACAGCAAAACATTCGAGACCAGGCCGCTTACCAACGCCATGAATGCCTTGCAGGGCGCTTTGCCGGGAGTAACAATTACCAGGAATAACGGCAAACCCGGCCGTGAGGGGTATGCAATAGATGTACGGGGCGCATCTTCGCTTAGCGGTAACAAGGCGCTTATCCTGATAGACGGTATTCCCGGGGACATCAATCTTATCAACCCAAATGATATTGCAGACATCACTATATTGAAAGATGCTGCGGCTGCCATCTACGGAGCGCGTGCTGCCGATGGTGTGATCATCGTTACTACCAAAAAAGGGAAAAAAGGTCCTCCCGTTATTTCATATTCGGGAAACATAGGAATAAAAAAGCCTCAATATTTAAAAACACGCACCAATACCTTAGAATATGCCGAAATGTATGATGAGGGTATGAGAAATGTTGGCCAGCCGGGCGTTACCGAAGAAGTATTTGCAAAGATCAGGGCCAATGCTGAACCCGACCCAACAGGCTGGCTGATATACCTGGAAAATTATCCGGGGTTTTATCAGCACCACGACTGGAACAAAGACGTATATGGAAACGACCTTCAGCAAATGCATAATCTTGGCATATCCGGCGGCAGCGACAGAAGCGCTTACCTTCTTTCATTGGGATACCAAAAGAACGAAGGGATATTCAAACACGGAATAAACCATTCTGAACGATATAATGTAAGAATGAACTACGATTATAAGCTTTCTGAAAGATTCAGCATTGAAACACGAACCAGCTTTGAAAGCCAGCCAACGGTGGAGCCAACCGAAACCGGCAGACTGCTGTACTTTGTCAATCAAATGGGGAACTATGTTCCGGTATACAATCCTTTAGGTCAGTATTACAAGTACCAGGGTGGCTTCAGGAACCCTGTTCAGTATCTCGCGGAGGGCGGGGAAAACACTACGAACCAATACAGGTTAACCGGCAATATAAAAGGCAACCTGGAATTGATTGAAGGACTAAAGCTGATAGGACAGGTTGGTGTAATGTTAGACTTTAATGACGGAAAGGAAGTGCATCCCACATTCACCCAGCACAATTGGGATGGAAGCGATTTTGATGTAGTGAACGTGCCGAACAGGGCTGTCTTTTCTAACTCGAAGAACTTTTACCAGAACTATACCGCATACCTTGACTATAACAAATCCATAGGAAGCAAACACCGGATTAATGCAATGGCAGGTGCTTCCCGTGAAGTGAACGATTATCAAAGCCAGTCTGTAACCGGTTACAATTTTGTGAGCAATGAAATATTCACATTAAATCTTGCAGACAGATCAAAAACAGAATATGCCAATTTCACCGGCAGTGCATCCGACTGGGCTTTACAATCCTATTTTGGCAGGTTGAGTTATTCTTTTGACAAGAAATACCTGATAGACTTTACTACCAGGATGGACGGCAGCTCCAAGTTCGCAAAAAATAAACGATGGAGCGCCTTATTTCCATCCGTTGCAGTGGCCTGGAATTTAACAGAAGAGAACTTTGTGAAATCCATGAACACTTTCGACAATCTTAAACTAAGGTTGTCGTGGGGACGCGCCGGCAACCAGGAACTGAGCTTTGGAAACTATGATTATATTCCCCTGATCACAATCAGCGGTAATTATCCGCTTGGCTCGCCCATAGTGGGATTACCAAGCGCGGTTTCCAACATTGCATCGGAAAGCCGCACATGGGAAACCATTGAAACAAGGAATATCGGTGTTGATTTTTCATTCCTGAATTCAAGGTTAGCAGGAAGCTTTGACTATTACATCAAGCGGAATAACAATATGCTGGTGAATGATGAGCTGCCTGCAACATTAGGAGGAGCCGCTCCATCGCGGAACTTAGGTAAGCTGGAAACCAAGGGCTGGGACTTCTCTATAGGATGGAATGACCGGATGGGAGATTTCAGGTACAGCGTTACTGCTATCATCAGCGACAGCAAAAACAAGCTGGTTGAGCTGAGAGGGAACGATTCATTTGGAGAAGGTTTGATCTTTGCAAGGAAAGGCTATTCGTTGAATTCTTATTTCGGTTACCAGTACGATGGCATTATTCAAAACGCCGAGCAGTTGGCCGCTTATAAGCAAACAGGCAATGTGCCTTCCAAGCTTGACCTGGGCGATGTAATGTTCAGGGACGTTGACGGAGATGGAAAAATCACTGCTTTTGGCGACCAGGCAAAAGGAACTACCGGAGACCTGGTATACTTAGGTAACTTAATGCCCAGGTACACCTACTCAACCAATATCGGGTTATCCTATAAGAATTTCGACCTGAATATTTTTATACAGGGCGTTGGGAAACGCAGCGGGGTAAGAACGGGAGAGATCAGCGTACCGCTATGGCAGGTATGGATGGAGCCGCTGAAATATTTTTATGGAAAGTCCTGGACACCTGATAATCCTGATGCACAATATCCGCGGATCGTGCCGGGCTCGGTTGGTGCCGATGAAATAAAAAACTGG
>NZ_DAOMOZ010000150.1:6212-12380 GCF_035444585.1 Agriterribacter sp. | reverse complement strand
ATAAGAACCAAATCACAAGAACCAGATAAAAATTCAAATTTCAAATCCGAAGCGGTAAGCTCTAAATCCGGAGATGCGGTCGGCACCCGACAAAAGGAGGGTCAGTACCGCATCTGAGCGTAAAGTACCGGGGAACAAATCACAAGAACCAAACCTGCCCACCAGGGTAGCTGCCGCCAGGTTTTCAAATTATCTCTTTTGCCTTAACTTGCACCCATGCAACAATACCTGCAATTGCTTCAGCATGTTATAGACAATGGTGTACAAAAGCACGACCGTACCGGAACGGGTACCATAAGTTGTTTCGGATACCAGGCGCGGTTCAGTTTAAATGAAGGGTTTCCGCTGGTTACCACCAAAAAATTACACCTCAAAAGCATAATATACGAATTGCTGTGGTTTTTGAAGGGCGATACCAATATCAGGTACCTCAATGACCACAATGTAAGCATCTGGAATGAATGGGCGGATACCAATGGTGAGTTAGGGCCTGTATATGGAAAACAGTGGCGCAGTTGGGAAGGCGCCGGAGGGCAAACCATTGACCAGATCACAGAAGTTATTGATCAGATCAAAAAAAATCCCGACAGCCGGAGGTTAATTGTAAGCGCATGGAATGTGGCCGATCTCCCCAAAATGGCCTTAATGCCCTGTCATAATATGTTCCAGTTTTATGTGGCTGAACCAAAAGGTGGGGGAAAGCCTGCTCTTTCCTGCCAGTTGTATCAGCGGTCGGCCGATGTTTTTCTGGGCGTTCCCTTTAATATCGCTTCCTATGCTTTGCTTACGCTGATGATAGCGCAGGTTTGCGCCCTGGAGCCCGGTGAGTTTGTACATACCTTCGGTGATGTGCATTTGTACAACAATCATATAGAACAGGCGAAGCTCCAATTATCGCGCAAGCCATATCCTTTACCTGTAATGAAGTTAAACCAGGATGTAAAAAATATCTTTGATTTCAGGTTTGAAGATTTTACGCTGGAACATTACCAGCATCACCCGGCCATAAAAGCGCCGGTGGCGGTGTGAGGAGTTTATAGTTTATGATTTGTGGTTTATCGTTGAATCCGCTTCGGCGTACATGATTTGGTTGGTTCTTGTCTTTTGGTTCTTAGCTCTTTGTATTCTCTCGGATTCCGGAATTCCGGCTTCGGATTGGATTTGACATTTAATTTGTTCGAATTTCGGATTTTTGACTTCAGGCTTAATTTGTATTTTCATTGGTTCCAGGTTCTTTGTATTCCTCCGGATTTCGGATTTTTGACTTCGGGCTTAAATTGTATTTTCTTTGGTTCTTGTTTTTTGTGATTTGGTTCTTTGTATATAATTTGTCATATGCTTATATCCCTCATCGTTGCCGCTTCCGAAAACAATGCCATTGGTTATCACAATGAGCTGTTATGGCATTTGCCGAACGACCTCAGGTTTTTTAAAAACACCACCTGGGGCATGCCGGTTATTATGGGGCGTAAAACGTATTTGTCTATGGCCGGCGAACCTCTGCCAGGAAGATATAATATTGTTATTACGCGGCAGAAGGATCATGGTATACACCGCGATGATGTTTGGGTAGTGGGCTCGGTTGAAGAAGCCCTGGCAAAAGCAGCCGAAACAGATTGCAAAGAAGTTTTTGTAGCGGGTGGCGGGCAGATATACAATGTTTTTTTACCGCTTGCCGATAAAATTTATATGACCCGTGTACACGCCGTATTGAAAGGTGATGTTTTTTTTCCTGCTATAGACGAACAGAGCTGGAAGAAAGTGTATGAACTGGATTTTCCTTCAGATGCTAGGCATGCCTACGCATATTCCTTCCAGACATGGATAAGGGAAAGATAAGAATTTCGCTATTCCTCACCGTATCCATAGCTTTGACCCGATGTACGGTACATTTCAACTGGCTTTAAAATACATTCATTACCATCTCACTGCCACTAACGGTAAGGGACACGGCGTACATTCACCCTTTGTTTTCAATTTTATTACAGATGTATTGAATGACAGTCGGTTTTTTTATGCGTATGACCAGGTAGAGCGTTTGCGGGAGCAATTGCTGATCAACAATACCAAAATTGAAGTGCAGGATCATGGAGCAGGATCTTCCGTTATGGCGTCCCGTACAAGAACCATAAAAGATATTGCCAGGTGGTCATTAAAATCACCCAAATATGCCCGGTTGCTGTTCAGGATGGTTCATTGTTACCAGCCCCATACTATTGTGGAGCTGGGAACTTCGTTTGGCATCACTACAGCTTACCTTGCTGCAGCAAATACAGCATCCGAAGTGTTTACCTTTGAAGGCGCCGAAACCATAGCGGCGCTGGCAAAGCAGCATTTCGCGCATCTTGAGCTTCACAATATTCACCCGGTAACAGGAAATTTTGACAACACACTGCAACCGGCTTTACAAAAAATACAACAGGTTGATTTTGCTTTTGTTGATGGCAACCACCGTAAAGAGCCTGCACTCCGCTATTTTAACTGGTTGTTGCCTTATGCGCAACCGGCTTCCGTATTTGTTTTTGATGATATACACTGGAGCGCAGAAATGGAAGAAGCGTGGCAGATCATACAATCACATCCTTCCGTTACCTGCAGCATTGACCTGTTTTTTATCGGTATCGTTTTTTTTACACCGGATATTAAGATAAAGCAAAATTTCAGCATCCGTTTTTGAAGATTGCAATATTCTATTTTCATGGTTAGCTGTATAAGGTAATAAGATGGATTGGTGTGACTCCTTGTCGGTTACCAAGATAATAAGGCTTTGAATTACTTTTACTTTTTTTAGAGGAATCGGCATATGATATTTTCAGCATATTCCAATATTGCCAAAAGGTTCAGCATTTACCGGAATATGAACATATCTTTTATTTGAACGGGACTTTTTTCCCGGCATCTCAAATTTTTAATCAATCCTAAGTCCTTTATTCTCTGAAAATCTTTAAATTCATTTCATGATCGCAGGCATATTAAAAGAACCTACCGGAGAAAACAGGGTTTCCTTATTGCCCGGGCAGGCAGAGGCTTTGATAAAAAAGAAAGTGGAGGTACGGGTGGAAAATAAGGCCGGCACAGGCGCTTTTGCCGATGCTGCTGCCTACGATGCCAGGGGGGTTGCGTCGTTTTCAAGAAACGAACTGCTTTCTCAATGCGATATTATTCTTTCCCTGCATGGTATTGAAACGCCGGAAATAAGCAACCTGAAAAAAGGTGCACTGGTGCTGGGTGTTTTGCAGCCTTTGTATAACCCCGGGTTAATGCAGCAGTATGCAAATGCCGGCATTACGGTTTTTAGCATGGATATGCTGCCACGCACTTCCCGTGCGCAAAGCATGGACGTATTGAGCAGTCAGGCCAATATTGCAGGGTATAAAGCGGTATTAACTGCTGCTAACCATTACGGAAGATACTTCCCCATGTTCATGACGGCAGCCGGGAGCATTCCGCCGGCAAAAGTATTGATATTGGGCGCAGGTGTGGCGGGCTTGCAGGCTATCGCTACGGCAAGAAGACTGGGTGCTGTTGTAGAAGTGTTTGATACCCGTGCGGCTGTAAAAGAAGAGGTAATGAGCCTCGGTGCTAAATTTATTGAGGTGGAAGGCGTTGCCGATGCCAGTAAAGCCGGCGGATACGCGGTAGACCAGTCGGATGAGTACAAGCTGAGACAGCAGCAAAAAATCGCTGAACATATCGTTAAAGCGGATATTGTGATCACTACCGCCCAGATACCGGGCAAACGGGCGCCTCTGCTCATTACGGAAGATATGCTGAAAACCATGCGCACCGGATCGGTAATTGTTGATACGGCTGCAGCAACCGGCGGCAATACACCCGTTACAAAAAACAATGAAGAGGTCAGGTACAACGGGGTAAGCATCATTGGTAATTCGGAATTGCCTTCATCCATGCCTTTTGATGCCAGTAAAATGTACGGTAAAAATATCCTCAACTTTCTTGATCTTCTTATTGACGCTGAAGGGAGGTTAACATTGAATTTTGACGATGACCTTGTAAAAGGCACCTGCATTGTATACAACGGGGAAATTGTAAACGAAAAGATCAAAAACCTAATATAAAATCATGGAAACCATATTTTCCTTCATAGCTCAGCATCAGCAAATGATCTACATCGTTACGCTGATGGTATTTGTTGGAATTGAAGTGATCGGTCACGTACCTGCCGTATTGCACACACCGCTTATGAGCGGTGCCAATGCCATTCATGGTGTGGTGATCATTGGCGCCATCATAGTAATGGGCCAGGCGGCAAAAGATAATTATCCCGCACTCGTGCTGGGTTTTCTTGCGGTAATACTGGGCACATTGAATGTGGTAGGCGGGTTTGTGGTAACGGACAGGATGCTGGAAATGTTTAGTGGGAATAAAAATTCGAAGAACCAAAAAACAAGAACCAAGTAAAAATACAAAGAGCCAGAAAGCAAGAACCAAATAAAAATACAAAGAACCAAAAAACAAGAACCAAAAGCATGAACCAAACCTGTCCGCCGGGGCGTATAAAATTCAAAAAACTCAAAAACAAATAAAATAAAAGAATTCAAAATTCAGGTAAGGAATAAAAATAACCGATTGATCTCACCAAACTTCTTTACATTGGAATGGCAGCAAAATAAATATGACCTGGAAGAAAGAACAGCGGTTTTTGCGGAACGGGTAAGGGATTTCTGTTTGAAATTGCCAAGAAACAGTGCAAATGCAGAATACGTATCACAACTAATCCGGGCGGGTAGTTCACCCGGCGCTAATTATATTGAAGCGAATGAAAGTATAGGTGATAAAGATTTTAAGATGAAAATAAAAACTTGCCGGAGAGAGGCAAAAGAATCAGCTTATTGGTTAAGACTTGTTATAACTGATCATTCTTCTGAAATGGAAAATGAAAGAATTGGGTTGAGGCAGGAAGCAAAAGAATTTATTTTGATATTTTCTGCTATTTTGAAAAAGAGAGGAGAATGATTTGGATAAGGCGTTTAAATTTAATATTTATTGTTTTTTTTGTTATTTGCTTTTTGCTATTTGAGATTTCAAACATAAAACGTGGCAGCTATATTAACAACCATTTACCTCCTCGCCTCCATAACCTTTATTATTGGTTTAAAGATGCTGTCTCATCCTGCCAGGGCAAGGCGGGGCAACCTGATTGCTGCTGCAGGGATGGCTGCTGCTGTTGCCGGCACTATTTTTTTGTATAAAGATGAGGAGGGAAATGCGCTGGGCAATTATGCCTGGATATTTGGCGGTTTGCTCATTGGAGCTGTAGTGGGAACGGTTGCTGCACGCAAAGTGAAAATGACGGCTATGCCGGAAATGGTGAGCATGTTCAATGGAATGGGTGGTGCCTGTGCAGCTTTGATATCGGTGGTGGAGTTCGGTCATCTTATGCGCGAACTGCAATCGGCGCCGGCGCTGACAGCCATTGATGCGGCTTTTCAAAGCGGCTTGCGGCAGCACCTGCTTATCATTGTGGCAGGACTTGTTATTGGCAGTGTATCCTTTGCCGGTAGTATGGTAGCGTGGGCCAAGCTCAACGGGAAAATCAGGGATTTTGTTTTCAAAGGACAGCATCTGGTTAATATCGCTTTGCTCCTGGTCATTTTTTTTATATCGGTTTATCTTACCGGCTGGCTTCCTGCAAGCGGAGTGTCTTTGTTTTATATCATACTGGGATTATCCCTGCTGTACGGCGTTTTTTTTGTGATGCCTATCGGCGGAGCTGATATGCCTGTTGTTATTTCTTTGCTCAATTCTTTTACAGGGGCGGCTGCCGCATGCGGAGGCTTTTTATACAACAATAAGGCAATGCTTACGGGTGGTATATTGGTTGGTGCGGCGGGTACGTTGCTTACCATTTTAATGTGCAAAGCCATGAATCGTTCCCTCCTGAATGTGCTGATCGGGTCGTTTGGCGCCAGCAATAAAAGCACAGGAAGCGCAAAAGAGCATGGCAATTACAAAGAGATCTCGGTGAGTGATGCGGCAATGATAATGAATTACGCTCATAAGGTCATTATTGTTCCCGGTTACGGGTTAGCCGTGGCCCAGGCGCAGCATAACTGCCATGAGCTGGAAAAAATACTGGAGTCAAAAGGCGTGGAAGTTACGTATGCCATACATCCCGTTGCGGGTCGTATGCCGGGGCATATGAAC
>NZ_DAOMOZ010000150.1:0-6186 GCF_035444585.1 Agriterribacter sp. | reverse complement strand
GCAGATGTGAGCTACGATAAGCTGCAGGAGATGGAACAGGCCAATGAAGCATTTCCGGCAACAGATGTGGTATTGGTGCTGGGCGCCAATGATGTGGTAAACCCTGCTGCTAAAACCGATCCGTCTTCGCCTATTTATGGCATGCCGGTACTGGACGTGGAATTGGCCAGGTCTGTTATTGTAAACAAGCGAAGCATGAAGCCGGGGTATGCAGGCATCGAGAATGATCTTTTCTTTAGTCCTAAAACTTCCATGTTATTTGGCGATGCAAAGAAAGTGCTGCAGGACCTGATCGCCGCGTTAAAAGCATTATAACAGTGTTAAACATTTTCAGCAAAGCAATCCGATACCTGAACCGCAATATATTTGCAGTTTAAAAACCGATCATTATTTGCCTCTTCCCGCAGCATTGATACGCAGCTTACAAAATGTAAACGGCTTTTCACAACAAGCTTTTGAGCAGGTGCATGCATCGGCCGAACAGGTTACTTCTGTTCGCATTAACCCGTTTAAATGGAAGCGCGAACGCTTACCACTTACCACTTACCACCTGCCACCTACCTCTTACCCCTTACCCCTTTCTTCCCCCGTTCCCTGGTGCGCTACCGGCTTTTATCTTCCGGAGCGACCTTCCTTTACACTTGATCCCCTTTTTCACGCAGGGTGCTATTATGTACAGGAAGCCTCTTCCATGTTCCTCGAACAAATGATTAAAACGGTATATCCTTACCATGCAGCGGCAAATTATAAAGTGCTTGATCTGTGTGCCGCTCCCGGAGGTAAAACAACACATCTTTCGGCATTGTTTCCCGAAGGCTTAATAGTATCCAATGAAGTGATCAAAACGCGATCTGGCATTTTAGCGGAGAATGCTGTTAAATGGGGTAGAGAAAATATAGTGGTAACCAGCAATGATGCAGGCGATTTTAAACGTTTGCAGGGCTATTTTGATATGATTGTTGTTGACGCGCCCTGCAGCGGAAGCGGTATGTTCAGGAAAGACCCGGGTGCCATTGGAGAGTGGTCCCTGCAAAATGTGAACCATTGCAGCAAACGGCAGCAACGCATTATTGAAGATGTTTGGCCCACGTTAAAAGAAAATGGTATTCTTGTATATGCTACCTGCTCGTACTCCGTTGAGGAAAACGAAAACATTTTAGACTGGATAGGTAAAAAGCACAATGTTGAATCAGTACGCGTGAACCTGCAGGAAGGTTCCGGTATAGTGGAAACCGGGTCCGGCGAACGGGGTATGTACGGATATCGTTTTTATCCCGATAAAATAAAAGGGGAAGGCTTTTTTATTGCCGGTGTCCGGAAGAAAGAGACGACAGGTACAAGTATGCCAAGGCCCGGGAAGCTGACAAGGGCTTCAGACCGGGAACAAAAGGTAATTGTTCCCTTTTTGGCTGTTCCGGAGCAACTTGAATGCGTGCGCGCCAAAGAAGGAATTGTCGTTCTGAAAAAGACTGATATGGAAGATCTGGCTATGCTTTTTGGAGTATTATATGTAAAAAAAATGGGGGTTAAAGCGGGTAAAATAATAAGGGATGAACTTGTGCCCGCCCATGACCTGGCTCTCAGCACTATTATCGCTTCAAATCCGGAAGCAATAGAGGTACAGAAAGAAACAGCATTGGATTATTTGCGGAAAAAAGATATTGCTGCCGGCAATGCCGCCAGGGGCTGGAATCTTGTAAGATACATGAATTATAACCTGGGCTGGGTTAAAATATTAGCCAACAGGGTGAATAATTATTATCCGCAGCATTTTCGCATATTAAAGCATTGATTTTCACGTTATATTATACGTTTGCATTTTTTACTTATTTTCGTATGTGCTGAAATAAATAATATCTGATGAAAAGACTGGCTATCATATTGTTCTCATTTGGTATTACACTTGCGCTTGCCGCGCAATCTTCTGATCTTATTGTTCAGTCTGAAAATGGTAAATTATTTCTCAATCATACCGTTGCGCCTAAAGAAAACCTGTATAGTATTGGGCGTT
The DNA here is from genome assembly GCF_035444585.1 of Agriterribacter sp. Taxonomy (GTDB): domain Bacteria; phylum Bacteroidota; class Bacteroidia; order Chitinophagales; family Chitinophagaceae; genus Agriterribacter. The sequence continues at coordinate 4,175 of NZ_DAOMOZ010000150.1, read as the reverse complement.
TGTATAATATCAGTCCAAGAGAAATTGCCCCGTTTAATCATATGCCTTTGAACAGTGGGCTGGAAATTAACCAGGAGCTTAAAATACCGCTGGAAGCTGTTAATTTTGCGCAGCATGGCACTGCCGCAGGCGATGAGGTTTTTGTTCCTTTATACCATGTGGTCACGCAAAAGGAAGGTCTGTACCGCATAGGGCAGAATTTCAATAAGGCAAGCGTAAGCGATCTTAAAACATGGAACAACCTCAGTTCCGAAAACATCGGTAACGGGCAAAAGTTGATTGTTGGGTTTCTCCGGGTTAAAACCAGCCAGTCGGCGCTGGCCGCGTATGGTGTAAAAAAAACCGGAAGTGTAGCGCAACCGCCGGTTTCGGTGCCACCGGTAGTTGCTAAAGCTGAAAACAAAGCCGTTGTTACCACAAAACCGGTTGAAGAGCCGGTGGTGGTTGAAACAGCTCAAAATACATTTGGCGGCAATGCCGAAGGAACAGGTTTTTTTAAAGGCAGCTACCGTGAGCAGGCGGGTAGTTTTGATGCTTTTAAAAGTGAGATGGGTGTGGCGGCTATTTTTAAAAGTACGAGCGGCTGGCAGGATGCCAAGTACTATGCCTTAATGAACAACGTAACACCGGGTACTATTGTACGCATCACAAATACCAATAATAGCCGCATCATATTTGCCAAAGTGCTGGGAGAGCTTCCACCCGGAAGGGAAAATGAAGGGCTGCTTATCCGCATCAGCAATGCGGCGGCTGCAGAACTCAGGATAAGCGATAAAGAGCCTAAATTTGCGGCTGAAGTTGCGTATGCAAAAGACGGCCGCTGATGCACCCGCAATTTTATACAATGACAATGATACTCGTTTTTAACCGGCGTTATGTTAAACGCAAACATTCGGGTATAGAGTGAATGAGTAGTCAACAATGGATATATCCCTACTGTCAAATATCGTATTCACCATTTAATACCAGCACCCCGATCCCGTTTTGCTGCCCCACGATTTATTTATCACTATAATCTTTTGCATCCTTCAAAAAAAGATGCTGCCTGCGGGTATGCGGATGACCGTTATCTCTCTTCAGTATATTGGCGGCTGGCAGACCGGCTTAACACTGCTTCAAAAAGCAGGCTTGAGCGAAATATGTGATTAAACCATATTTTATGCATTGCCATCAGGTTTACGGGTCCGGCTAAACCATCACACTCAAATTTTTTTAAAATATCCGGGTATAATGTAATAATTTGATTGCTTAAAATCGTATGTATGTCAGAAAAGAAAAACAGATCGCGCAGAAGCTTTATTAAAAATACAGCTTTGGGTGCTGCGGGCTTTATGATCGTGCCCCGCAATGTTTTAGGTAAAGGTGTTATAGCGCCGAGTGATAAACTGATTGTTGCCGGCGTGGGGGTGGGAGGCAAGGGCCGCTCCGACCTCGCTAATTTTTATAAAAGCGGAAAAGCTGAAATAGGCTTTTTATGCGACGTGGATGACCGTATGGCTGAAGAATCGCGAAAAAGATTTCCAAAGGCTAAGTATTATAAAGACTGGCGGGAAATGCTTGATAAGGAAGCCGGATCATTCGATGCCGTTTCTGTATCAACGCCTGATCATACACATGCAGTTGTGGCGATGGCCGCAATGCGCAGGAAAAAACACGTATATGTGCAAAAGCCGCTGACCCACGATATTTACGAAGCCCGCATGCTCACTGAGGCTGCCGACAAATACAAAGTAGTTACCCAAATGGGCAACCAGGGCGCTTCAGGCGACGGTGTACGCCAGATGCAGGAATGGTTTGATGCAGGAGTGATCGGCGATGTACATACTGTATATATATTTACCAACCGGCCAATATGGCCGCAGGGCATTCCCTGGCCTTCGGAAAAACCACCTGTTCCCCGGGAACTGAACTGGGATCTGTGGCTGGGTACCGCTCCGCAAAAGGATTATGTAAACGGTTTGATACCGGGCAGCTGGCGTGGCTGGTGGGATTATGGCACAGGCGCACTCGGCGATCTGGGCTGCCACCTGATGGAAGCTCCATTCAGAATACTGGGACTGGAATATGCGCTCGATGTACAGGCATCCGTAACCAGCGTATTCACCGCTTTTGGCAAACGCGGTTATTTCCCCGACAGTTTCCCGCCGTCAAGTCATGCTACGCTCACTTTCCCAAAAACAAATAAAACAAAAGAGGAAGTGATCATGCATTGGATGGATGGTGGCATAAAACCCGAACGCCCGCAAGAACTGGGAGCTAATGAAGTATTCGGCGATGGCAACAGCGGTATCTTATTTATTGGTACCGGGGGAAAAATGATGGCAAGCGAGTATGCGGCCAATCCAAGGTTGTTACCGCTTAAAAAGACTGAAGAGGTAAAAGTTCCGCAAACCATTAAACGTGTGCCTGGCGGCGCCGACGGGCACTATGCGCAATGGGTAGAAGGTTGTATTGCGGGTTATGGCAATATGGAGCTCAGTGCTCCATTCTCCAAATCGGGCCCGCTCACCGAAGCTATTTTGATGGCCAATCTCGGTATAAGGGCGGCTGATACCCCCAAGCCAAGAGCCAACAGGAGAGGCAATGATTATCCCGGTGCAAATATGAAGCTTCTTTGGGATTATAAAAATATGCGTGTTACCAATCTTGATGAAGTGAATCAGTTTGTAAGGAGGGAATACCGCAAAGGCTGGACGCTCGATTTTTAATGCTTTGAAGTCCCGCGCCATAACGCGGGATTTTTTTCTTTTATTTAAAACTGTATCGTGAAAAATACTTTTTTTTCTTATTGTAACTTTAACGCTTGCGGCTTGCAGCAACAAAAGAATAAGCAACAGCCCTGATGGCAATGACCAATGGCTCAGCCTCTTTGATGGCAGATCATTCGATGGCTGGAAAGAAAGTGAAGGACCTTCGTTCAGCATTGAAGACGGAGCCATAAAGGTTGCGGGTAAACGCTCACACCTGTACTATGACGGGCCGGTACAAAACCACCTGTTTAAGAATTTTGAGATCAAAATGCAGGTAATGACACGGCCCGATTCCAATGGTGGATAGTGAGTAGTGAATAGTGAGTAGTGAATAGTGAGTAGTGAATAGTGAGTAGTGAGTAGTTAATCTCACTTTTCACGATACCGGAAAGTTATCAAATCGTTATTGGTACGATTAAGCTGAAAGCTGAAGACTAAAGGCTGAAAGCAAAAAACATTGCCTGTTCACTTCCCGCAATATTCTCCATCCTGCCTAAATTTGGGGTAGCTAAAAATAATAAATATGGGAAAAGCATTTGTAAAAGGTGATCATGTGAGCTGGAATTCGGAAGCAGGGAGGGTATCGGGTACCATCATTAAGGTGCATACTGCTGATTTCACCTACAAGGGATATACGCATCATGCCACAAAAGAAGACCCGCAGTATGAGATCAAAAGCGACAAAAGCGATCATATTGCCGCGCATAAAGGCCCGGCACTGAGGAAGGTGAAGAAAGAGAAATAGGAATAGCCAGATCTGCCGTGAAAATATTTTCGCAACAGATCCGGGTCCATTCATTTAAAATCAGTATTCATTATTTAACGCGAATGTTGGTTTCCTGTACATCCATTGCCCGCCTGTAAAGTCGGGGAACTCCACGGTTTGGTTGCCCAGCTCAATAGAACTTTCACTCAGTGGCGTAATAGCGCTCCAGGCTGCCGCATCGTACACATCCATGGGCGTGGGCGTTTTCCGTTTGATGGATTCTACCAGCGCATGGATCACAAAAAAATCCATACCGCCATGTCCTGCACCCGCTGATTCTTTGCTCCACCTGGCCCACAGGGGATGGTCATATTTATCCAGCCAGGCTTTGGCATCATCCCACTGGTGTGCTTTGGCTGCTTTATCCTCTATATACATGCCGTTGTTCACGTCCATCCATAATCCCTGTGTGCCCTGTACCCTGAAGCCGAGGGAGTAGGGGCGGGGCAGGTTGGTATCCAGCTGCAGCAAAACGGTTTCTCCATTGGCGCAACCGATATGGGTAGTAACAACATCTCCTAATTTGAACTTAACTTTTGCATTGGGATGATTTTCTCCTCCTTTCTTTACGATATACTGATGTAATCCCCTTGATTTGGTAGAGAAAGAATTTAATGTAATGAAACGGTTGCCCCTGTTGATGTTGATATAGTGCGCTA
>NZ_DAOMOZ010000149.1:0-12397 GCF_035444585.1 Agriterribacter sp. | reverse complement strand
ACTTAGCCTCCCTGCATAATTTTATACCGGCCAGCACGGGCTTCACCCGCTATTACGATGACTTCTATAACAAGATCAGCCGGATGACCATAACGATTGACCTCATTTCACGGTCAACCGTAAACGAAGATCTGAAGCGGAAGGCGATAGCGGAAGTACGCTGTGCACGCGGACTGCTCGCTTATACCCTGTTCGATCTGTATGGTCCATTGGTGGTTGCACCGCTGGAAACCCTCCAAAATCCATTGAAGGAAGAGCCTTTGGCAAGGTTGAGCAATGATGAAATGGTTGCTTTTATTGAAGCCGATCTTGAAGCTGCGGCTGCAGATCTGCCCTTGCCTAAAGACGCAGATTATGGAAGGTTTAATAAAGCATTGGCCAAAATGATCGATATCAGGCTGAACCTGCATGAAAAAAAATGGGACAAGGTAAAAGCATTATGTGATGATATTATCGCTTTTAACGCCTATACGCTCGATGATAACTATGCCGCAATATGGGACCTGGAAGGCGCCAGGAACAGCAAAGAAGTGATATGGGCGATCCCCTGCGATTATGCGGGCACCAGCGAAAACCAGTGGCAGCTGATGGTGCTGCCTTCCAATTACACTCCACAGGGGGGCTGGGGCACCATATCGAGCACATGGTGGTTTTACGACAGGTTCGAGGAAAATGACAAGAGAAAACAAATGCTCATTGCCGAATATACAGGCAGCGACGGCATTACCTACAACCGCAACAATCCCGGGATTATACTGGATAAGGGACCCATACCTTTAAAAATAAATGAAGATGCTGCAAGAACCACCAGTCTTACTACGGTGGATATTGTGATGTACCGCTATCCCGATGTGCTTTTATCAAAAGCAGAAGCGATTGCCAACGCCGGCGGAGCGCCGGATGCGGAAGCCATGGAGCTGGTAAATACAGTGAGAAGAAGAGCGGGGCTTGCAGACAAAGATCTGGCAGACTACAGTTCCCTGGGATCTTTTAATGATCTGATCTTACTCGAAAGAAGCCATGAGTTTTGGTGCGAGAACGGGCAATACAGGGCGGATCTTATCCGGCACGGAAAATTTGTGAGCCGCTGCCAGGAAGTAACGCAGTCTACCTATACCAATCCCAGTAAGGTAGTATTTCCTTTTTCGCTGCAAACGGTAAGTGAAGGGAAAGGTAAGTTCCTCCAGAACCCTGGCTATCAGTAAACGAAGAACCTTACTGCTCAAATAAAAAAACAATGATGTTTACAAATAAAGTATATAAAATAATTTCCGGGATAGTGCTGCTGTGCTGCTTCCTGGGCTGCAAAAGAACAGAAGCGGGTGATGATCCCGGCGGCGATAGCATAAAGTATGAAATATCCAATGCCGTCTTTCCCAATCCCGAAAGAGGCTTTATTAAAACGATGAGCGTATATGCCGGAGGAGCTTCCTTAAATGCTGACCAGCTCGGCATCTTAAGAAACCAGAACATTTCCATGATCCTACGGGTGTACTACCTGGATGCTTTTAAAGACCGGGCCATCAGCAATGCCGGGCTCTCCCTGATACAGGAAGACATGGATAAAATAAGGAATGCCGGTTTAAAAGTCATACTGCGTTTTGCCTATACAGACGATATGGAAGGAACCGATGCGCCTTATGCCGTTATTGAGCAGCACCTTGATCAGTTAAAGCCCGTTTTTGAGCACAACAAGGATGTGATCGCTTTTATGCAGGCAGGTTTTATCGGCGCCTGGGGCGAATGGCACAGTTCAAGCAACGGACTGGCAACCATAGAAAATGAAAAAAAAGTATTGACCAAAATACTGAGTGTTTTACCTCCGGAAATTATGGTGCAGGTAAGAACGCCGGCCGTTAAACAGCAGATATTCGGCAATACGGCTCCGGTAACCGCTGCCATTGCATACAGCAGCGACAGCCGCGCGAGAGTGGGGCACCATAACGATTGTTTCTTATCGGGCGGCACGGACTATGGTACGTATAATAATATTGAAGCGGAAAAAAAATACATAAGCGATGAAGCATTGTTTGTGCCTACAGGCGGTGAAACCTGTCCGCCCACCGGTGGATATGATCCAACCTGCGCCGAAGGAAGAAAGGAAATGAAACTGCTGAAATGGACCTACCTGAATTTAGACTGGTATCCTGCCACCATTAATGCATGGAAAGCCTCCGGTTGCTTTGATGAATTTCAAACATACTTAGGATACAGGCTGGCCTTAACAGATGCAAAATTTCCGCAGGAGGCAGCAGCCGGCAGCAGTATTCCTGTCAGCATTAATATTACCAATAAGGGCTATGCGCCGCTATACAATAAAAAAAATGCTTTTCTTATTTTAAAGAGTAAAGCTACGGGAGAATATTATGAAAAATTACTGGCTGCAGATCTCCGCGCCTGTAAACCTGCCGGCACACTGGCTGTAAATGAAACCGTCAGCATAGCAGGTATACCCGCAGGCGATTATGATCTCTCTTTGCGGATAGCAGACCAGGCCGACAACCTGAAATTAAGAAAGGAATATTCGGTACGATTGGCCAATGCGAATGTATGGACCGATGATAACAATGGTATGAATAATTTAAACCAGCAATTAACCATTAAAAATTAATGAGCAGGATAAGTTCTGATCAACCTCCTGTTCCAAAACTTGATAATTATGAAAAAAAATATTGTGTATTTGTCGGGCGTATTGTTCCTGCTCATTGCGGTATCCGCCTGCAAAAAAGAAAACAACAGCAATCTTAAATCGGTGTTCAGCTATGTAGCCGATGGCTTCAGGGTAACCTTTACCAATTTTTCCACCGGCGCAAAGGAATACCATTGGGATTTCGGTGATAAACCCGGCGACAGCTCATCATTAAAATCGCCCCAGCATATCTTTTCAAAAAAGGGCGATTTCCTCGTTTCTTTAACCGCTACTGATGGTGGTCAAACAAATACTTTTACAGATACAGTGAGCATTGTTGGTCCCAATATTAAGATTGACGGCGATTTTTCCGACTGGGAATATGTAGAATATGCCCACACGAACGATGAAAATTTTGCAGGGACCATACGCGCTATAAAAGCATTTGCAACCGCTCAGGACATCAATTTCCTGGTGGAGGGTACAGCCGACATGAAACTCGAATTAGTTGACATGTTCATTGACGCAGATAACGACCCTGCTACAGGGTATGGCGTTGCTGATTATCCTGCAGGCTCAGGTACGGATTATTTACTGGAAGGACCGGCGGCTTCACCCAGTTGGGGCAGTGTGTACATACATACAGGAACGCCGGCCGAATGGGTTTTCAACCCTGTTTCTTCATTTGACGCTGAAGCGAATTTTTCTGCCATCAAGCCGGTGAGCGGCAAAAATATCATTGAATTCTCCATAAAGAAAAGCGCCCTGGGCAGCATCAAGGGCTACATCAATTTCGCCCTGGTTGAACTTAATTCGGGCTGGTCGGCTATCGGGAGGATCCCGCAAAACGGAACCCCGGAATCTAAATTCATTGCCGTACAGTTGTAAGTGCTGATGGCTGCTTTGTAAGGTTATATGGTTGGTGATATATGCCACAAAGTCACTAAAGCACGAAGAAAACAAGGCATGATGTTCGTGACTTTGTGCCTCAGGGTCTTTGTGGCATATCTTTTATGACGGTCAGCCGGATATTAAAGCCCGGCACATGGGCAGGTTCTTGACGTGTTTAAACTTTCTATTGCGGTAGTTTAATTTTTATTTCCCTCTAAATTCTTTTGGTGTCAAGCCAAATTTCGATTTAAATACCGTTGAAAAATACGCTCCGGATGAAAATCCTGATTTGAAAGCAATTTCAGAAATAGTAAGATCCTCGTGTTGCATATAATATTTCGCCTTTTGTAATCGGGATGCTGTTATATAGTCATTCACACTGCAATTTAATATTGTTTTCATTTTTCTGTAAAGTTGGATCCTCGAAATTCCCATTTCCCTACAGATATCATTTACTCCAAAATTTTCGTTACGGATATTGTTTTCAACTATTGAATTGAATTGAATGATAAATTTGCGATCGGTTTTTTTAGATACCTGCGATTTGGCTCCGGAAAGGATTTCTCCTGAATAATGTTCTTTTATTTTTTCACGATTTTGGAGTAAACTGTTAACAGTCTCTTTGAGGAATAATAAATTGAATGGCTTGGTTATATACGCATCTGCCTGGGTTTCTATTCCCTCTGTTTTTTGATTTTGCTGATCTCTGGCGGTCAATAAAACAACAGGTATATGCGAGGTTCGAATATCGCTTTTAAAGATCTTAGTCAGCTCAAGCCCATTTTTTCCCGGGATTACTATATCACAAATAATCAGGTCCGGAATAATATCAAAAACGGATTGCAAAGCTATTGTTCCATTTTCAGCTTCTGTAATATGGTAATCAGCACTAAGTCTGGAGGTAAGATATTCCCTCATTTCCTCATTGTCTTCTATGATGAGTAAGGTGATGCCTGGAGCCAAAGCATTGCCGGAATCAAGATTGTTGTTTTTTCCCTTTCCATATAAATCGTTATCATATAAATCGACTGTATAAATATCAGAATCTTCATTTATAACCAACTTTCGGGATGCAGAGGTTATTAATTCATCCTTTTTAAAATGTGAATTTCCAAGAGGTAAGGAGATTTCAAATATGGACCCTTTCTTCTTTTCACTTTTTACTGATATAGTGCCATGGTGCAATTCTATTAATTCTTTTGACAGGGCAAGCCCAAGTCCGGTACCTTTATAATTTTCATATTCGCCCTGAAAAAAAGGCTCAAAAGCATGTTCTATGACTTCTTTTGTCATTCCAATTCCGTCATCTTCTATTTTTAAAAGTGCATAGTTATTATTCTTTCTGATAGTTACGTGCACCATTCCATGCTCTTTTGTAAATTTAAAAGCGTTTAATAGTAAATTAAAAATGATCTTGTCAAGCATGGTGGTATCAAACCACACATCAAGTTTTCGCTCACTGAATATTAACTGGAGATCGATATTTTTGTTTTTTGCCAGGGGTTTAAAGGCATCTACAATATATTTTGCAAACTCAACAAGATCGTTATCTGATACCCGCAATGGCATCTTGTTAAATTCAATTTTTCTAAAATCCATTAGTTGGTCAATTAGCCTGTATAACCTTACTCCATTTCGCTGAATTAACTGTAAGGACTGCTTTATATCCTGCTGTATTCTTGTGTTTGAAATTAACTCTTCTAATGGGGAAAGGATTAGGGTGAGAGGAGTGCGAAATTCATGTGATATGTTGGTGAAGAAGTTAATTCTTGCCTGGTGCGCTTCCTCCGTTTTTGCTGATTGCTCAATTAACCGGTTGCTTTGCCATGAAATTTCTTCATTTTGTAATTGAAGCTGTTTGGTAATCCTTTTATTTTTTCTCCAGGAGAAGTATACAGTTGAGCCAAGCAGTACCACAAGGACAAGAACAATGACCAGTATATTATTAAAAATTCGTTGATCGTTATAAATATTTATCTGTTTCTTTAAGATGTTTTGTTGCTTTTCTATATTTTTTTGTTGGGATTTAATTTTTTCAGATTGGAGCTTCATTATTCTGACGTTGGTAGAATCCACTACTAAAGTGGGAAGAATGGCCTCTTTTTTAAAATTTTGCTTTTTTAAAATCTTAATAGCCAATTGGATCGCCTCTTCTCCGCCCGTAGGATAAAGTACGGAGGCCGTTATCTGATGATTCTCTATAAATTGAAGCCCTGCATCCGGACCCGATAAAGCATCAATACCGATGATCTTAACATTCCTGTTTTCGTTTAATCTTTTTAAGACCTCAAATGCCCCGTTAGCCATTACATCATTGTGAGCAAAAATCAGGTCTGCCTCTTTTATGTGTTCCGGTATTTTTGAAAGAGCTTGTTGCGCATTATGTTCAACCCATTCTCCATTTATTTCACTGATTACCATTAAACCGGGGTATTTTTTTATTGCTTCCGCAAACCCTTTCTTTCTTTCCATCGCGGGAGATGAGCCTGGAAGTCCGGTTATTTCAATAATATTCCCTCTCCTGCTCAATAAATTAGAAGCATATTCGCCAGCCAAATAACCAATTTGATAATTGTTTGCACCAACGTAAGCAGTATAGGAATCAGAAGAAATTTTCCTGTCAATAACAATTACCGGGATTTTGTTGTCGTAAACTTCATTTACAATTGGAGTAAGCGGCTCTGCTTCGTTAGGTGAAATAATAAGCAGGTCAATTTTTTGTTTTATTAATTCCTTTACCTGTTCTTTTTGTTTCTCACTGCTACCATCAGCATCTTTGTAGATAAACCGGATGTTATCATGGAAAGCTAATTCCAGTTTCATTCCTTCAAGCATCGATTGTCTCCATTTGTCAGATGCTACACATTGAGAAAATCCAATGATATACTGTTTTTCTTTTACTTTTTCATTGCATGAGAAGTAAATAAAAGCAGTAAAAATTATGATGAAAAAAGACTTTTTTTTTTGTACGCATGGTTTTCGGTATTCTCCTTGATTTGAATTTAAAGGATTTTCTAATAATAATAAAAAATTAAATAAAACAATGCAACAATATTGAAAACAATTGATACAATTCTATTAATACTTTTAATTTTTATTAAAAAAGCATCTTATAAAGTAGCGTTAATTAGCTAATTGTCCTTCATTTTATTTTGAAACAAAATTGAATGGAAATGTAAGAATTTCAAAAGGCAGGATCTTTAATTTACATCTATATTACAATCTTAAAATGAAAGATGTGAATAGAAAATTATTGCTTTGGAGCATTGTTGTAGCTCTAGGGGGATTTTTATTTGGTTTTGATGTTGCTGTTATCTCGGGTGCCGAACAGGATGTAAAAAGGATATGGCACCTTAGCGATGTATTTCATGGAATAGCTATAGGAGTAGCTTTATATGGTACCATAGCCGGCGCCCTTTTGGGAGGTATCCCAGCTACCAGGTTTGGAAGGAAGAAAACATTGCTTTGGATTGGAATATTATACCTGGTTTCAGCGATTGGTTCGGCGATTGCTCCCGGTGTTTATATTTTTATGGTATTTCGGGTACTTGGGGGCTTAGCCATTGGTGCCTCATCTGTGGTAGCTCCCATGTATATCACAGAAATTGCTCCGGCAAAAAACAGGGGAAAACTGGTTGCTACTTTCCAATTCAATATAGTTTTTGGAATATTGATGGCCTATTTGTCCAACTATTTACTACAGGGGGTTGGCGGTGAAAATAGCTGGCGGTTAATGTTGGGCGTTGTGGCTATCCCTGCACTTATCTATACTATACTCGTCTTTTTTGTTCCTGAGAGCCCGAGATGGCTGATTGTCCGCAGAGGCGATTACGACACTGCCCGTAAAACATTAGAGGTAAGTGATCCTTTGGGTGTAGATGAAGCCATTGAAGCGCTTCACAGAACTATTAACGAGGATAATCAAAAAGAAAGCCTTTCGGTCTTTTTCAGCAAAAGGTTCAGTGTCCCTGTTTTTTTGGCAATTTTAATAGCTTTTTTTAACCAGTTGTCAGGCATTAATGCGATTATATATTTTGCGCCACGCGTTTTTGAACTGGCAGGTATAGATAAACACGGTGCTTTCCTTCAGAGCGTGGGAGTTGGGCTGGTTAACCTGGTATTTACAATGGCTGGCCTGTACATGATAGACAGGTGGGGCCGTAAAAAATTATTGCTGATTGGCTCCATAGGTTACATCATTTCGTTGACATCTGTAGCGGCCGCCTTTTATTTTAATTGCCTGGGCGGAATGATAGTCCCTTCGCTTCTCTTTCTGTTTATTGCCTCTCATGCAATAGGGCAGGGCGCGGTAATCTGGGTATTTATTTCAGAGATCTTTCCAAATAGTGTGCGTGCATATGGACAATCTCTCGGGGCTTCAACACACTGGATCCTGGCAGCAATAATAACTACCATATTTCCTATACTGGCAGTAAAAATTGGGCCTGCGCCCATTTTTGCCTTCTTTGCCATCATGATGGTTCTCCAATTATTATGGGTAATATTTTTTATGCCGGAAACGAAAGGGAAATCCCTTGAACAGTTAGAAGCAAAACTCATTAAAGCGAAGCCGCATGAAATATAAAAAAGTATGTTGAAATAGAAATCTCATATAATAAAAGCTAAAAATAAAAATTTAAACTCATGAAAAAAATATTTCGATGCATTCCAATAGTTATTATGGCGATGTTGGGTTATTTTCTATCCTTTGGGCAGGCCGACAAACCACCATATATCTCATCCGTTCCAAAATATACTTTTTCTAACACATTGCCGGAGCAGGAAAATGAGCTCAGGAATAACCCATTGCTTAAACGTTTTGCTGGGTCACGTAAAAAGCAGTCTTCAGATCGGTATCGGCCTCTCTATCATTTTGTAAGTCCTGAAAGTACAATGAATGATCCCAATGGATTGAGTTTTTGGCAGGGTAACTGGCACCTCTTTTACCAGGCCTACCCGCCGGAAGACAGGCGTCAGCACTGGGGTCATGCGATCAGTAAAGATCTTATTCACTGGAAAGATCTTCCCTATGCCATTTATCCTGGCCCGGAACGTGCAGTTTATTCTGGTGGAGCATTAGTTGAAGATGATCGTGTTATTGCTATGTATCATGGAACGGAGGTTGGAAATATGGTAGCTGTATCTTCAGACCCATTGCTTCTGAACTGGGAAAAAGTCACTGGTAAGGCAGTTATTCCCATACGTAGCACTACAGGATTTCCTCTTCCTCATAGTGTGTTCGATCCTTCAATTTGGAAGAAAGATGGGGTATATTATTCGCTTTCTGCAGGCAGGGCGCCGAAAGGGCCTGGTGGACGGAAAGTTCCTGTTATATACCTTTTCAGGTCAAAGGATCTTGCAAATTGGGAATACATGCACGAATTTATTGAAGGGGACCGCTTCACACTGGTTGGAGATGATTATGCTTGTCCTTACTTCTGGCCTATTGGAAACCGTTATATTATGCCATTCTTTAGCCACATGAGCGGAGGACAATATCTGTTGGGAGACTATGATAAAAAAAGGGATAAGTTTATGGTGACCGATGGAGGCAAATTCAATTTTGGACCTGCGTCTCCTTCCGGTGTACATGCACCATCTGCTACTCCTGATGGTAAAGGCGGCGTCATAATTATCTTTAATATGAACCCGGGAAAACCCACGGGCGAATGGAACCAAATCATGTCGCTTCCGAGAAGACTAACCCTGATTGGTAAAGATGATTTGCGTCAGGAGCCTGCGGGAGACATTGAATCTTTACGGTATAATCATCAGGTTGTAAAGCCTATGGTCTTGCCTGCTAATAAAGAAGTTGTTCTGGGAAATATTAAGGGCAGCTCTATGGAGATTAATTTGGAAATTGATCCAAAAAACGCACCGATGCTCGAATTAAATGTTTTACGCTCTTCAAATAAGGAAGAATTTACACGTATTGTATTTATGAAAGAGCGTGGAATGGGTTCCGGTCGAGACTATCATTTTGGAGAAGTAGCCGCTTTACGAACAGACCCGCCAGCCATTAGAACAGCTTCCTCAGCACCTCCAAATCCGCGTTCAAGAGAAAGTTTAATAACGCTCGAAACGTCTTACTCTTCTCTACACCCGGATGTTCACCCAAGAGGGCCAGAAACAGCCGCTTTTGAAATGAGCCCGGGTGAGAATTTAAAGCTTCGAATATTTGTTGACAAAAGTGTCGTTGAAGTATTTGTGAACGGAAAACAATGCGTTGCCGCAAGAGTTTACCCAAGCCGTAATGATGCAATTGGTGTTTCTATTCGTTCACAGGGGCAAAATAGTGAATTAAAAATATTGGAAGCCTGGCAAATGAAGAAAATTTACGATATAGATAACTAAACAAGTAAAATAATGAAAAAAATAATAGTTGTCTTCACATTGATTATTCTTGTTCTTTTCGGGCACAATCTATCCTTTGGGCAGGCCGACAAACCACCATATATCTCATCCGTTCCAAAATATACTTTTTCTAACACATTGCCGGAGCAGGAAAATGAGCTCAGGAATAACCCATTGCTTAAACGTTTTGCTGGGTCACGTAAAAAGCAGTCTTCAGATCGGTATCGGCCTCTCTATCATTTTGTAAGTCCTGAAAGTACAATGAATGATCCCAATGGATTGAGTTTTTGGCAGGGTAACTGGCACCTCTTTTACCAGGCCTACCCGCCGGAAGACAGGCGTCAGCACTGGGGGCATGCGATCAGTAAAGATCTTATTCACTGGAAGGATCTTCCCTATGCCATTTATCCCGGCCCGGAACGTGCAGTTTATTCAGGAGCAACATTAGTTGAAGAAAATCGCGTGATCGCTATGTACCATGGAACAGAAGTTGGAAACATGGTCGCTGTATCCAATGATCCGTTACTTTTAAACTGGGAGAAACTGAGTGGCAATGCTGTAATTCCAAATAAAAGTTCTACTTAAATCCTGATGAAACCGTTAAACTCAGAATCTTTATTGATAAGAGTGTTGTAGAGGTGTTCGTGAACGGAAAACAGTGTGTAGCAATGAGAGTATACCCCGGAAGAGACGATAGCAAAGGTGTGTCAATACGATCTCAGGGCCAGGATGCAGAACTTAAATCTCTTGACGCCTGGCAAATGAGAAGTATATATAAATAGATCACAATACAACCGAATTGGCACCAGGTTATCAGGTTAATTAAAATGCTCATAGAAATTCACGAATGGATATTTAGGTCTTGTCAATGAATAATCAATGAGATAAAATGGTGGCCCTGATTAGGAAAGCAGCTTAACTCAAATGCTACAATTTTAAATGCACCCTAAATCTGATATGGTTGAGTTGAAACTTTTTATATAGATTTACACAGTTAAAAAAGTTTAACGAATTATTTTGGCAAACAACCCTTTACATACCGAAGCCTGGTTACTGGATCAGTTAAAAAACGGAAGTGAAGCAGCATTTACGCAGCTATACGACCGTTATCACAGGGGGATATATGCCTATCTGCTCGGTTTTGTAAAAGTGTCTTCACTGGCCGAAGACCTTGTTCACGAGGTATTCATGAAGATATGGGAAGCCAGGGAGCGCATGGAGATCACTACTTCTTTTTCTGCCTATTTATACAGGATATCACGCAACAAGGCGATTGACGCATTGAAAAAAATAGCAAAAGATGCAACGCTTCGGAAAGAAGTGCTGGAATGGATGGATCCGTGTACCACCGATCCTGAAAATGACAGGCTCAACCGCTATGAAGCGCTGTACCGCGACGCGGTTGCAGCGCTAACGCCACAGCGCCGGAAGACTTTTATCCTTTGCAAGGAGAAAGGAAAGACCTATGAAGAGGCGGCGCTGGAATTGGGCATTTCCCGCAATACGGTAAAAGAGCACATGGTACAATCGCTGCGTTTTCTGCGCGCTTATTTTGCCGAAAAAGAGCAACTTACCCTGCTGATCATTGCATTGGGCAGTTTTTTTTAAAAAATTGTTTTTTCACCCACCCTTTTTTCATCTTCTGCAGTCACATAGTACTGGATGACCTTTTCAGGGCTCCTTTTTAACAAACATATGCATAACAAACAAGACCATTACAGGGCGCTTTTGGAAAGTTATCTTAATGAAGAGATCGGCAGAGAAAAGGCAGAAGAACTTTTTGAATACATAGCAACACATCCGGAAGAGGTGTCCGCACTTTTGGGTCCGGACGACCGGTTGCGTTTTGAGGAAATGATCCGTATGGATCTTACGCGCGGAGACACCGTGGGTAAACGAGTACGTGAACGGCTTTTGCAGGATATCACAGTGCAGGATGAGCAGGTGAACGAAGATGATATCCATCCCACACCGGTATGGCACCTGTTAAAGGCAAGATGGCACTGGGCTGCCGCGGCCGTATTGGTGTTAGCCGCGGGAATATATTATATGCAGTTGGGAACGCTGAAACCACAGTCGCCTGCTGCCCGGACAATGGTTAAGTCGCCGGATATTGAACCGCCGCAGTTGAGCCAGGCCATGATCACGCTGGCCAACGGGCAGAAAATAGCCCTGCAAAGCGCAGATAAAGGCACGCTGGCCGAGCAGGGGAATGTGCAGGTGGTTAAGCTTGCCAACGGGGAAATTGCCTACCGGCCTTCCCCCGGTACAAAGGCAGGCAGTGTGGTGTACAATACCTTATCGAACCCGAGAGGGAGCAGGGTGATCCAAATGACCCTGTCGGACGGCTCCGGGATATGGCTGAATGCCGGCTCTTCTGTTACTTACCCGGTAATGTTCACCGGGAGCGAACGGAAAGTATCGGTTACTGGGGAAGTCTATTTTGAAGTAGCGCATCATGGCACCATGCCTTTTATTGTGAGCAAAGGAGAAACGGATATAACAGTGCTGGGTACCCGCTTT
>NZ_DAOMOZ010000148.1:0-12410 GCF_035444585.1 Agriterribacter sp. | reverse complement strand
TCGTCAAATATTTTCATCTGCTCTTCAATGGTCTCCAGTCCCAATACATCTTTGTTCTGTGCTTTGGCCATTTCGATAAACGTAAGCTCATACGATTCCTGTTCGGAACAGGGAAGGGTTTTTTGCGTAAGGATGCTGAACAATATGAAGGGCTTCATTGTATTGAGCAGGGTAAGCGGCATGCCGATGGTATCCCTGAAAAAAATGTTCAGTTTGTGATAGTCACTGTCGCTAAAAATATCACTGAGCTTTTTTCCCTGCAACATGGAAAGCTGCATCATTTTCATGTTCATGGCAGGATCATCCATATCTACTTCGAGATAAACTTTTTGCGAAGCTTTAAATTTTTCTTTTAACTGTTCACTTATTGCAAAATCATCGGCGCAGATCATGTGCATGGTACCATACAAGTAAGATGCGCCGCTGATGCCATTTCCCGAAATCTCCCACAGCAGGGTATTGTTTCCGTCTGTTTGAGCAGTAACTGCGGGAACATAAAAATGCTGAACAAAAAGAGCAGTAAATAAAACAGAAAGTTTTTGCGCCACCATTCCATTCTTTTATACGGGTAATAAAATTATTCTTCCATTTCCTGCAGCAGGCTTTTCAATTTCTGTATATGCCTGCCATACAGGCGGTTTACATACCACCTGTTCAGAAAATAAAAAATTATAGTAAAAGTACTGGTAAAGAGCAGATATAACAAAGTAAATCCCATCTCTCCGTCTCTGGCATGCACAGCAGGAAAAAGAACAATGTGTTTATAATAAAAAAGAATATAGAAGAAAAGCATTACCACCGGGGCCATAGCCGTGCCGGCGATCAGGTAAAGCCGTACATATTTTTCCAGCGTTAGCAGTTGAAGCCGGAGGTTGGATTTTACCCTGCATGCAGTGCATTCCATGTCTTTAAGTAATTTATTTTTTTTATAATAGTAAACTACAAAAGAAACAGCAAGTAAAATATAGGCCCAGCTTACTTCTTTCAGCGCACCGCCAAATGAAATAAAGTAAAACGCGGCGATTGCCGCAACAGCGCCTAAAACAATAATCAACTCATAAAAAAGATTTCTCCTCATTCGCGAAACGAGGCCCCGGGAACGAACGTCCGGTACTTCCGACACCTCCTCCCTTCCGCTAACGATGATCTCCTTTTTATTTGCCGCCTCTTTCCATACTTCTTTTAAGGTTTCTAACTCCATGGATTATTTAATTGATGTATACAATAAACCGGGTTATTTATACCCCACCAACATGCCTGCGCAGCTTTTCTTTGATACGGCTCATTTTAACCCGAAGACCTGCCTGGCCAATTCCAAGTATTTCCTCCATTTCCCGGTAATTTTTTTCTTCGAGATATAATATTACTATGGCTTTTTCAATATCCGACAAGCGGTTAACTGCTTCCAGGAATGCCGCCAGCCTTTCTTTTTGCTCAGCAGGACCAGGCTCATACAGATCCGTGCTTTCAGGTAATGCATCATTAACTGTACAAATCCTTCGTTGCTGTTTGCGAAAATCTGAGATAGCGGTATTTAGTGCAATGCGGTACATCCATGTACTGACCTTTGATTCATTCCTGAACTTTGGAAAAGCCTTCCAGAGCTGCAATAAGATCTCCTGGAAAAGATCCTGCCTGTCGTGGAGCGCATGACAATACAGGTGACATACCTTATGGATGATGCCATTGTTTTCCTTTATGAGCTCCAGGAACTGTTCTTGTATATGATTCGTAGCCAAGCCTCTGTTGTACCTGCAAATATATCTGTCGAAGCAATAGCAATATTGTTACAGCCCACTGGAAGGCTAATAAATATGTTTTTTAAGCAACCGGGCGGTTAAACAATATCTCATACCTTTATCATGTGAAGCACATGAAGATGACACGGCTGTTTTGGCTTGTTTCGGCGCACTTTTTATTGTTTTGCCTGTTCATTGATGAAAGCCGGGCACAAACACATAGCGTTGCCGGCAGCACATTAAAACGGCAGGCTGTCACCTGCAACCTTTATACCGGGTACGGCAATCACGGAGTTCAGCAGCATCCGTTGTACCGGGACAGCATAAAGATGATTCGCGGTATACTTCATCTGCAGCGTGCCGGTACAGCAATACCGGCACAATTGCCTGCAAACTATTATAGTGCCTGCCTTGGCTTTTTTTGCAGAAAAGAATCTCAGATAGAAAAAGTAACAAAAATCCCGCTTCGTGTAAGATTGGGTTCCCTTGATTATTGTAATAAGATGGAAGGAAAATAAATGATCAGGCAGGATTAACTGATATGAGAAAATTAAACGGAAAACAAGCGGCTCCGCAAGCGGGCATTACCATGCAAACCGGAGCAATACAGTGTAGCCCGCTGTCAGTTCTTATTGCAAAGAAATATAAAGGGTTTCAATTCATTCTGGTACATCAACTGCACCAAACATTTCTGGTCGTTAAGCACTTTATATTTGTTCATGTCAACGATTTCATTTGCCCTGCAAAAGGTATCAGTAGATTCTACATGAAAAAGCATTTCATTTAGCAGCTCCACCTCATGCTCTATCGCCTGGTTGTCCATCGCTTCGTCTCTAAGTAATACAAGCAAATCTCGATTGGATGTTTTCATACTTATGGGATTTCAATTATGGGATAATGTACTCTTTGTCAGTAACCTACCATTCCCTTTTTACTGGGACAGCCACAACCTTTTTGCCCGCCTTTAAAAACACCGCAGCCTGCGGTCATAACTGCTATCAGCAGAAACAACACTAAAAAAATCTTATAGCTCCTTTTCTTCATTATTTTCCGGATTGCTGTAGCGTAAATTTAAACTAAATTACCTTTAAATTATTGTTATAGCAAACCGCTTTTTAAAAGCATTAACAATAATACTTATTATAATTTGAAACCCGGTATACATTTCCCCAAAATATTAGTGGCGCCTTTAGACTGGGGACTCGGGCACGCCACGCGTTGCATTCCCCTTATAAATGAACTGGTTAGGCAGGGTTGTTTTGTATGGCTGGCAGCCGGTGGAAGCAGCTTACAGCTTCTTCGTGAGCAGTTCCCCCAACTGCCTTTTCTGCCTTTGAAAGGATATGATGTTTTTTATCATAACACAAAAAGTAATTTCAAATGGACGATGATCCGGCAGATCCCTAAAATAGCAGCTTCCATAAAGCAGGAGCACAACTGGTTAAAAAAAGCAATGGATGATCATCATTTTGATGTGATCATAAGCGATAACCGTTACGGGCTTTCTTCGAAGAAAGCGTTATCTGTTTTCATTACCCACCAGTTGGGTATTTTAACAGGGATGGGAAAGCTGGCCGATAAATTGCTTCAAAGGATCAACTACAGGTACATCAGGAACTTTGATGAATGCTGGGTCCCCGATTTTAAAGGACAGCAGAATTTGGCCGGCAAGCTGTCGCGTCCTTCTGTATCGCCTCCGAATGCAAAATATATAGGCGCCCTGTCGAGATTTCAAAAAAAGGAAGCAGATAAAAAATACGATCTGCTGATCGTATTGTCGGGACCCGAACCACGGCGTACAATATTTGAACAACTGCTTTTAAAAGAGCTGAAAACCTACGATGGAAAAGTGTTACTGGTGCGGGGACTGATAGATGGCATTCCTGCTTTAAACGCTGCAACCGGGGCAGAAGTGGTTGATTTTCTTTCATCCGATGCGCTTAATACAGCCATTTGCCAGTCGGAATGGGTGATCTGCCGCAGTGGGTATACTTCGGTTATGGACCTGGTACAATTAGAACAGAAAGCAATACTGGTGCCCACACCCGGTCAGCCCGAACAGGAATACCTTGCGCAATGGCTTCACCGGAACGAAATTTTTTATGCCGGCACCGAAGCATCATTTTCTTTACGGCAGAGCCTTCAGGAAGCAAAGCAGTTCCCTTTTCTTTTTACTGCGTTCCAGCCATTTCTCTCCGGTTATAAAACGCATATTGAACAACTGGTACAAAAACTGAAGTTAATGCGAAACGGCTTTTAACCCGATGATGGAACCGATAAGTGTGGTAATAAAGAAAACGCGCCAAAAATCAGCCGGGTCCTTAAATACAAAAATGCCCACCAAAGCCGTTCCTACAGCGCCAATACCTGTCCATACGGCATAAGCTGTGCCTATAGGCAATGTTTGCGTGGCTTTAACCAGCAAATACATACTGATGGCAAGACATACGAAAAAACCGGCGTACCATACATGAGCTGTGCTTCCGGTTGATTCTTTTGCCTTGCCCAGGCATGACGCAAAGCCAATTTCAAACAAACCCGCAATGATTAATATTATCCAGTTCATGGTTTTTATTTTAGAAAAAGAGCAGCCGGCATGTTCATATACCGGCAGTTCACCCGTGCCTGCAAAAATATGGAATCATGTTGAGTGAATGGTGAATGAGTGAATGGTGGGGATCCTTTCCCCCCGTCCGAACGCCTGACCAGATTCGGGCAGGGTGTTCAGCCGGGCGGGCTTTATCGTCTCACTTTTCACGATAACATACGGCGCAATTTACCTGACTTGGCACTGTTATCCACAACCAAAAACCTTGTAGGAATTATAATAGCTTCACGGCTCTTTTGAGGTCTTCCGGCGTGTCAATGCCAACGCCTTTATAATCTACAATGGTCATGCGCAGGGGTATGCCGTATTCGAGGAACCGCAGGCATTCAATTTTCTCTGCATCTTCGAGTGGGGTAACCGGCCATTTTGTGAATTTGAGCAATGCCTGTTTCGTAAAAGCATATATGCCTATATGCTCATAATGTACAATAGCAATGGATTCGTTGCGCGGATAAGGAATAACATTCCTGCTGAACAGGAGGGAGTTCATATTAAGATCGGTAACCACTTTTACAATGTTGGGATTTTCGATCAGCTCTTTTTCCGCAAGCGGCCGCATCATTGAAGCCACTTCTACCGTTTTGTCATTAAACAGTTCAATGAGCTGCTGCAAGGGCTTGCGTTTAACAAATGGGGTATCTCCCTGCACGTTTACAATAATGTCAACATCCATTTGTGCAGCGGCTTCCGCAATACGGTCGCTTCCGCATTCGTGTTCTTTTACGCTCATGAGCGCATTACCGCCGTGCATTTTAATTTCATCATAAATAATATCGCTGTCTGTTATCACCCATACTTCATCAAACAGGCCTGTGGACACTGTATTATCATGGGTGTGCCGTATAACACTTTTATCGCCCAGCATTTTCATCAGCTTACCCGGGAAGCGGGAAGCGGCATACCGGGCAGGGATCATGGCAACGATCTTCATGAGCAATTTTTTTTCAAAGATAGGACGATCATCAGTAATCCGTCTTTATGGTTTTGTCAAATGGTATCCTGAACTGATAGCCGATATTTTCATCATCGCTGCCTTCGAGTACATCTAATCCATATTTGAGGTTCCGGGGATCTTCATAAGCAAATGTGCCAAACAGCCTGTCCCACAGCGAAAAGATATTGGCGAAATTGGTATCGGTAAAAGGCCGCTCGAAATGGTGGTGAACCTTGTGTACGTTTGGCGTGATAAATACCCAGCTAAAAGGTTTATCCAGCCACAGCGGTACTCTTATATTGGCATGGGTAAAATGGGTAAAGAAACCAGATACGCTGCGGTACAGGAAATAATAGCCAACAGGAACGCCCAGCACCAGCACTCCTATAACTGTAAAACTTTCCCGGAACAGCCATTCGCCCGGATGATGCCGTGTACCTGTGGTTACATCTACCTTGGTATCGCTATGATGCACCATGTGAAATTTCCACATCCACTTGATCTTATGCATCAGGTAATGCGGGGCATACTGCCCGAAGAAGTCGAGGAATAAAAGCGCAACCGGTATTTTTATCCATACCGGCATATCCAATACATACAACAGCCCGAACTCATGGGTCGCTACCCAGGTGCATACTTTAATGGTAGTATAGCCAAAAATAATATTAAGCACCAGTGTGCAGGCTAAAAAAACGAGGTTCACGCCGGCATGACGGTATCTTTTAAACGAAAAGCTGAACAAAGGGTAATAGCCTTCGATCAGCCAAAACACGATCATTCCTCCCATCAATATCAGCACCCGGTGAGCGCTGGGTATATGTTCCCAGTATTGAAGAAAATCGTTCATACAGCAAATTGTACAGAAAAGTTACGAAGATTTTTTTTGGGGTCAGTTATGAGAAAAGGCAGGAGAAGAAGTATCGGGCAGCTCATCAAACTCGAAGCCGCATGCAAAGCAGTGATACACTTTTTTAATGCTTACGGCATAATTCCCGAAAAGGAAGCCAATGACAGCGCTCAGCCAGTTGCCCGATCTTTGCGGGTTACTGATGTATTCTACATTATGTGAATGGCAATTGGGACATTCGAGCTTCTTTCTTTTTTCCTTGTCGAACAGCTCCAGTAAATGAACGGCTCTCTGAACATCGGCTTCAGGAACGGTTAGCTTAATTCCACCAACGGCATTGGTTAATATGGGGTCAACGGTTACGGTATATTCATCACGCAAAAAACAGGTTATGCCTTCATTTTGCAATTTCCCGAGCATTATATTGGCGTCAATATAATTATCAAAACTTCTCACCGTAATGAAGTTCATAAGCCGTAAAGTTAAAATGCTATTGATTCAGCATCAGGGGCATGGCCAGCATCAGCAGTTCCTCCTCCTCCTCTTTTTCTACAGGAGTTAAAATGCCGGCTTTTGTAGGTGTTGACAGTTCCATCACTACTTCATTGCTATCTGTGGCATTAAGGAGCTCTATTAAAAATTTAGCATTAAAAGCGATCTGTATGTCTTCTCCCTCATAACGGCAGTTCATTCTTTCATTCCCCTCAAAGCTAAAATCAATATCCTGGCCGGTCAATTGCAGTTCCGCACCTGTGATGCTGAGCGCCACCTGGTTGGTGCTTTTGTTGCTGAACACGCTCACCCGCCGGAGTGCATTCTGAAAATCGGAACGGCTGACGGTCATTTTATACGGATTTTCTGCGGGGATCACCACTTTATAATCCGGAAAGCGGGCATCAATGAGGCGGCAAACCAGCTCGGTGGTGCCATGATCAATAAAAAGATGATTGTTGTTATAGGATACTTTCAGCTCATCGTTATTATCGGGAAGCGCGCTTTTTAAAAGGTTCAATGGTTTTTTGGGAACAATAAAAGCATCTTTCTGAGGGCAGCTCACGTCCGTTTTGCGATAACGTACCAACCGGTGTGCGTCGGTGGCTACAAACGTAATGCCTTTGGGGTCGAGCTCAAAAAACACACCTGTCATTGCAGGGCGGAGGTCGTCATTGCTTACAGCGAAAAGCGTTTTATTGATAGCGGTTACCAGGGCGGAAGAACGCATGGTGAACATGTTGGTATCTTTTGCCGCCGGTTCTTTGGGAAAATTATCGGGGTTTTCGCCCATTACCTTATACTTGCCGTTGTCGCTTGTAATTTCCACTCCAAAATTCTTGTCAATCGTAAAAGTAAGCGGCTGATCCGGAAGATTCTTTAATGAATCTATCAGTATTTTTGCCGGGATGCATATGCGTCCGCTGTCGCGGGCTTCAATTTCAAGATGGATCTTCATTACCGTTTCCAGGTCGGTAGCCACCGCAGTGAGCTTGTTCTTGTCTATTTCAAACAAAAAATCTTCCAGTATGGGTAACACGGTGTTGGCGCTGATAACACCACTGATATGCTGCAGTTGTTTCAGCAATGCGGATGAGGAAACAATAAACTTCATAAATCGCTTAAAATTAGGATTATGGCAAATATAGAATTAAGCCGATAAAACTACCCTTATTTTTTCAAACAATATCAACCACTAATCCACTAACTTTCCGCTCCGGCCAAAGGTTGCCGTATTCAATGATATGATCCCGAGCGGCAAAATTTCCCAGGAACAGGCTTTAGCAAAAATAAAGCACTACTGCGCTTACCAGGAGCGGAGCCATAAGGAAGTTATGGGCAAATTGTATGATTTGGGCCTGTACAAAAACGAGGCAGAGCTGCTGCTTTCGCAGCTAATAGAAGAAGGTTACCTGAACGAAGAACGGTTCGCCATACAGTTTGCAGGAGGTAAGTTCAGGATAAAGCAATGGGGCAAAAAGAAAATAGAGCAGGCGCTCAGGGAAAAGCAGGTGAGCAGCTATTGTATAAAAAAAGCCCTGGTACAAATTGATGAAGCCGATTACCGCAAAACACTGCAACGGTTGAGCACCAGGAAATGGGAGCAACTGAAGGGAGAAAAAAATATTTTTATAAAAAAAAGAAAATTACAGGATTATCTCTTGCAAAAAGGCTATGAATATGACCTTGTGAAAAAAGTGGTGAGGGGTGAGTTGTGAATGGTGAGTAGTGATTCATTACCGGATGAGCAAAAATTGCCGGATACCGTCTACTGCACTGCCCGGAAAGATGCCGAGCCAGCATAAGAGCAGCATCATTACCACCAGGGCAATATAGGTAGAAATATAGAAGAAGGAGTACAGTGGTTTCGCTGTGCTGCCGGCTGGCGACGATGCGCCAAACAGGGTGCTGATAACGCGCAGGTAGTAATACAAACCGATAACACTGGTAATGACCAGCACCAGAACAGGAAGCCATAAATTTTGCTGAACACCGGATGCCAGTATAAAAAATTTAGCAATGAACCCGGCAGTAAGCGGGATGCCTGCAAGCGAAAGAAAGCAAATGGTCAATACAGCCGTTAATACGGGTTGTTTGTAAAAGAGTCCCCTGTAAACAACCAGGTCCTCCGCATCTTTCATGCGGGTAGATAATACAGAAATAACGCCAAACACGGCCAACAAAGTAATGGAATAAGCGAGCAGGTAAAAAGAAGCGGCCTCCACCCCGGCTGCATTGCCCGGCAGGAAGGCCACCAGCAGGTAGCCAAAATGCGCAATGGATGAATACCCCATCAGGCGCTTGATATTTTGCTGCCGCAATGCCAGCAGGTTCCCCACTATCATGGATGCCATGGCAATAACAGAAAAGATACTGATCATTAGCGGGTACTGCTGCAGGTTTACCGACAGCGCAAAGCGCAGCAATACGGCAAACACACCAATTTTTGACACCGTGGCAATGAAGGCTGTTACCGGAGAAGGGGCGCCCTGGTATACATCGGCCGCCCATAAATGGAACGGCACCAATGCCAGCTTAAAGCCAATAGCCACCAGCATGATCCCGAAGCCCATGGTGAACAGCACCGATGAAGAGGACGCTTTTATGCTTAGCGCGATGCGTTCAAATTCCATGCTCCCGGTTTCCATGTATATAAGTGCCATGCCAAACAAAAGAAACGCGGAAGACACGGCTGCCAGTACCAGGTATTTCATACCCGACTCCACAGCATTGTTGCGGTTGCGCAGGTAGGCGATCAGGGCGTATAAACTCACGCTCAGCACTTCAAGCCCTATGAACAGCGAAATAAAATGGGTGCTGATGGTAAGCACTGCGGCGCCCAGGGTGGCAAGGAACAGCAGTATATAGTATTCTTTCGGGTTTTCTTCCCGCTCCTCAAAATAAATATAGGAAAACAAGCCTACTGCCATCATGGAAAAAATGATCATGCCCGTGAACAACGCCCCAAAGCCGTCTACCACAAACAAGGGCGGAACGGTTTGCGGCAGCGTATCTTTTACGTACCACATGGCAAAGATCACCAGGCATGCCATAAAAAATGACGCTACCTGTATAACAGTGTGGCTCATCCGGAATGCAATGAGCAATATAACCGCCATAGAAGCTGCTGCCAGCACTATAAAAGGAAGAAGCGCTTCAAATTGAAGTTCATTCATACTTCAGCAATAAACAATGAATAATATTGGTTTTGGCTATCGGCTATCAGCGGTCGGCTGTTAGCGGTCAGCTATCAGCAAACAAAACCCGTCATCCGATCATCCGGTAACTACTCAGTTAACTATACGTCATAAAAATGTGCACTGTTTTTTTATGAGCCGGGCCACAGTGTTACTATTACTCTTCCGTTGCCCGCCCGGATGAACTCCCTGCCCGAATCTGGTCAGGCGGGCGTTCGGACGGGCGTTGCACCCTTGTGCTTTCTGTTCATTACTGAGTATTGCACAAATTTATCAGGCGCCAGTATAAACAATCAACTAATCAACCAATCCCTTCACTACTCCTTTCACCATATCTATAACAGGCTGCGGAAACAGTCCCAATACAATAATACTGATGGTCAATGCCGACATCATCACCCATTCCCGCACATTCATATCTTTGAGCGGCACAGTTGTTGTAGCAGGACCCAAAAAAACCTTTTGCATCATCCGCAGTGAATAGCATGCCGAAAATATCAATCCAAGTGTAGCCAGCACCGTTAGTAAGGCACTGGCAGGGAACGCACCAATAAGGATCAGGAACTCGGCAATAAAATTGCCCAGCATGGGTAAGCCCAGAGAAGCCATGGTAAACACCATTGCCGCGCCACCCATAAAGGGCATAGCCGTCCACAAACCACCCATCCGGTTGATATCCCTGGTGTGCAATCTTTCTTTGAGCATGCCCGCCATTATAAACAGAGCGCCGGTGCTTATGCCGTGCGTAAGTATTTGCATGACCACACCCTGCATGGCTGTTTCATTAAAAGCAAAAATGCCCAGCAGCACAAAACCCATATGGCTTACTGATGTGTAGGCGATCAGCCGTTTCAGGTCGGTTTGGGCAAAAGCGAGGAAGGCGCCATATAAAATACCAATAGCGCCCAGCAGCATGGCCCACCACGCCAATGCCTGTGCCTGCTGGGGAAATAATGTGAGTACAAAACGGATAATGCCATAAGCTCCCGTTTTTAATAGCAATCCCGCAAGGATCAGGCTCCCTGCCGTTGGAGCTTCGCTGTGTGCGTCGGGCAGCCAGTTATGCAGGGGCACAACGGGCAGTTTAACCATAAAGGCAATCAGGAACCCAGTCATGATCCATTTTGCAGCGGATGCTCCCGGTGAAGTACGGAGAAGATCAAAATAATCGAATGAATATATACCGGTTTGTTGCGCATGAATGAAATACAAAGCCAGTATAGACAGCAGCATCAGCAAGCCGCCCGCCTGGGTGAAGAGAAAAAACTTATAGGATGCATAGCGCCGGTTGGTATCGCCCCATATCGAGATCAAAAAATACATGGGCACCAGCATTACCTCCCAGAAAAAATAAAAGAGAAAAAGATCCATCGCTACAAACACACCGCAAATGCCGGCGAGGGTCCATAGCAGGTTAAAAAAATAAAAACCGTGCTTTTCTTTGATCTCATTCCAGGAGCAGAGCACCGCCAAAATGCCCAGGAAAAAAGTTAACAAAAGCAGCACCAGGCTTAACCCGTCTAAGGCCAAATGAAAGCCGATGCCGAAAGAAGGGATCCAGTCAAGCCGGTAATTGATGAACCATTCGCTGCGGGTGCCTGTCGCGTTTTTATATTGCAAACAAAGCCACGCGGTAAGTACAAGCCCCACAACAGCAGCGCATAAGGCAATCCATTTTGGAAGCAATCTGTTCCACTGCGCCAGCAGCCAGCACAATGCGCCTCCAATGAGCAATATCGCTATCAGCCATACCAGTATCATAGTAGTTGCATGCTTATAATGAATAATATACCGAGCAGCACACCCGCAATATACCAGCGCAATGAGCCGTTCTGCGTGAGCGACAACAGGCGGTTCATATAAATATTAACCTGTGCGATACCATTATACAGGCGGTCAAATACATCTTTTTTATTGATGCGGGTAATAAAGAGAAAAGGCTGTACAAACCATGCATGGTACAAATCATCAAAGCCCCATCCGCGGAGCAAAAAATTCCTGACTGCCAGCAGTGCTGCTGATTGCCGCCAGCCTTCGGGTATCCCTTTGTTGCCATAGTATAAAATATAACCCGTGTATAGTCCGGCAAATGTTACCAGCGCCGCTATGCCCTGGAAAATAAATTCGGAAGGAAGATTTTGTTTTAAAACAACCGCGGGCAATACTTTCTGTACCTGGTCCGAAAACAATGTGAGGTGCACAAGGTTGTGGGGCCATTCTATGAAACCGGCTACAACCGAAGCGATGGCCAAAACAATGAGCGGCACCGTCATCCGTTTGCCGGGATGCGCTCCAACAGGCGTCTTTCTTTCGCCCCAAAAAACAACAAGCATTAACCTGGCACTGTAAAAAGCCGTAATAAATGCACCGGCTATTGCCAGTATCCATAAAAAAGGATTGCCGGTTGAAGCGCTCCATGCATACCATAATATTGCATCCTTGCTGAAGAAGCCGGCAGTTATCAACGGCAGGGCTGCCAGCGATGCAGCGCCGGCAAGGAAAGTAAGGAACACGGTACGCATGTTATTTTTAAGTCCGCCCATTTTAAAAATATCATGTTCATGGTGCAAAGCTTCTATTACAACTCCCGCGG
>NZ_DAOMOZ010000147.1:0-12552 GCF_035444585.1 Agriterribacter sp. | reverse complement strand
TAGTTGAAGGAAATAAAACCCGTATCCAGGGCTTTAAAGGCGATGTGATCAAGCGTCAGGGCACCGGGCATACCGCCACCTTTACGGTTCGTAAAATTTCTGATGGTGTGGGTGTGGAAAGAACCTTCCCCCTGTTTTCGCCCAATATTGATTCGGTTATCCTTAATAAAGTGGGTAAAGTGCGTCGTGCCAAACTGTACTTTTTGCGCAGCCGCAGCGGTAAGAGCGCGAGGATCAAAGAAAAGAGGGTGGGATCCTGAGCAACTGACCTTTAAAAAATATTATTTATTGAACGGAAACCTCATGGTTTCCGTTTGTTGTTAAACCCGGGTTAACCTCACGGGGAATTTTATTAATTGGCTGTTCAACCAATTAAAATTGTAACTTTGTTTGCTCAACTTTAAATATTTTATACCATGCTTTTACTGAACTACAATTCGCTATTGATATCAATGCCGGGTGGTACCGAGTGGATACTGATCATCCTTGCTGTGCTGATCCTTTTTGGAGGCCGAAAAATCCCTGAATTCATGCGCGGTTTGGGGCGTGGTATCCGTGAATTCAACGATGCCAAAACCAATGTTAAAAAAGAAATTGAAGAAGGTATGTCTGAGAAAGATGATGCTCCTGCTACCAACAATGCTGCCAGTAAGCAACAAGCTTAGATCAATTCATTCAACAGCATAATATTCTGCCGGCATAATAAAGACGGATCTTTATTACGCCGGCATCTTTTATACAGGAAACCGTGTTGCGATTTCATGCCTTTGTGACTATATTGCTTTTACTCCCGCTCTGATTCATATACAGCCTATTCCCCGATCAGCACCCGCCCGTTTTCTTTCACGGAGCGATAAATGGCTTCAACCACTTTTATGTCTTTCAGTCCTTCTTCACCAGGTACAAGTACCGGTGTGTTCTGCAATATGGCCAGGGCATCTTCATCCATTTGTTTGGCCTGCTCATTAGGGATAACCGCATTGAGCAATTTGCCATCGCTGGTAATGCCTTCAATACCGCTGTAGGCCTGGAAAGGCTCAAGCTTATACCAGCCTTTGGCACAGGTAACATACAGGCTGTTCATGCTTTTACCAAAGCTGGTTTCGCATTCGGCTGTAGCCCCACCCGGAAACTCCAGCGTAAACTGCATCGTTTCATCCACTTCTTTGTAAATATCGGGGCGGGTAGTGCTTTGTCTGGCCGTTACCGCTATAGGCTCTTCACCTGTAGTATACCGGGCGGCATTTAAAGGATAAACGCCCATGTCGTACATAGAGCCGCCGCCCATTTCCTTTTTTTGTTTCCAGTGATCTGTGCGGGAGTCGAAATAACCTGCTCTTGCCGATACCTGTGTAATGGCACCGTAGGTTTTGTCTTTCCCGAATTGTATGATGCGCTGTGTATTGGGTTCGTGCTGCATACGATAGCCGATGCTCAGCTTCACACCGTTCTTTTTACAGGCATCGATCATTGACCGGCATTCTGCCGCAGTAAGGGCCATGGGTTTTTCGCACCACACATGCTTACCCGCATTGGCAGCCCTGATCACATACTCGGCATGCATGGAAGGTGGCAGCACAACATAAACAACATCTATATCCGGGTTGTTGGCAATATCATCAAAGCTTTGGTAATTGTATGTATTTTTTTCGGGGATACGGTATTGCTCCTGCCAGCGTTTGGCCTTGGCCGGTGTGCCGGTTACAATACCCGCTAACCGGCAATGCCGGGTAAGCTGCAATGCAGGCGCCAGCAAATCGGTACTGTAGTAACCCAATCCAACAAGGGCAACACCCAGCGTTTTCTTTCTGGGAGTGGTGCAGGCCATGGAAAATGCTTCGCCACCAATGGTTAATGCAGCCAGGCTGCCCAAACTGTTTTTAATGAATATGCGGCGTGTATGCATAATAGTGAATTTAGTTATTGCACGAAAACAACCGGTAATATCACAGATCAATATATTGTTTGGGATATTCCTGTTCCTCCCTGTCTTAAATATATGGCTTTTTGTGCGTAATGCATTGATTTACCGCATAAACCCGGTATTAAAAATACATTATTCCCGGCGTGCATTGTATTGCGCTTTGGTGCAAAGCAACGGTGCATACTTTTCATTAAGATGAATGGATATAAAACCACGATAAAAAGTCACTCATCTTATAAAACAGCGCTGCAGTCGAAAACAGGCGCTCCTGCTGCAAGCAAACAGCAGGTTTTGCGTTTATAGATGAAATACGTTTTTATGAAAACAATACTCGCCCTCTTCGCACTGATTGTATCGGTTGGCACACTAAAAGCGCAAACCAACACTTATCATTTTATGTCGGGCCAGCAGCAGCAGGTGAAATATGATTCAGCAAACAAGGTTTACTATATTGACCGCGAAATCAATAATATTTCTCAAATCCACATCGAAAAGAATATCGTTTCTTTTGTTACCACAAATAGCAGAAAAAGCAGTGTGTTCATTAACGATATGAACCTGGAATCTTTAAACAATAAACTGAGCTTTACACTGAGTGGCCGCGATACCCGCAGCGGCAAGCACGTAAAGATCGGCTTTTGGTTTATTGACGGCGTACTGGAAGAAGTAAGCTATACAAATGAAGCCATACATCACAGCATAGCATATAAAAATATTTCCGATGCAAATGAAGCAACTGCCAAATCCATCGCTGTTGTGCATACTAAATGATTTGTCCTGATCCGTACCCTTTTTTCCTACACCCTAAACCCCGGGCATCTGTGCGAGCAGGTGCCCATTTTATTTTGAGCAGGTTCACTTATAACCCGGTGAAGTAAAATTGGTCAGTTGGATTCCGCATTGACCGAAACCACATAGTCACATAGAACATAGAGGAACACATAGTAATACAACCCAAAGCGATACACCTCTACCATTCTGTATTTCTTGCATGGATCAAAAAGTAGTGCAATATTTAAACGGGAAAAAGCAATTATCTGCCCACGTGTTTAGCGAACTGCATTTCATGTAATTTGGTGTAAAGGCCTTCCTGTTCCAGCAATTCAGTGTGCGTTCCTGCTTCTTTGATCTCGCCTTTATCCAGTACAATTATTTTATCGGCTTTGCGGATGGTAGAAAGCCGGTGCGCAATAATAATAGAGGTACGTCCTTCAATTAAAGTCTCAATGGCATGTTGTATCAGGTGTTCACTTTCCGTATCTACCGAAGAGGTGGCTTCATCAAGAATAAGAATGGAAGGATTGTACAGCAGTGCGCGGATAAAAGACAGCAATTGCCGTTGCCCCAACGACAGCGTGCTGCCTCTTTCCATTACATTGTAATCGTATCCGCCCGGCAACTGCATGATAAAATCATGCATCCCTATCAATTTTGCCGCATGTATTACCGCATCCCTGCTGATGGCATCATTGCGGAGCGTTACATTATCGTGTATGGAACCCGAAAATAAAAATACATCCTGCAACACCACGCCTATCTTACTGCGCAAAGCATCCAGCTTATATTGATCAATATTTACATCATCAATGAGTATAGCGCCTTTTTGGACATGGTAAAGCCTGTTGATCAAACTGATGATTGACGTTTTCCCGCTTCCCGTGTGCCCTACAATAGCCAGGGTTTCGCCCGGCTGTATAACAAGAGATATATCTTTTAAAACAAAATTGTCTTTATGGTAAGCAAACCACACCTCTTTAAACACTATTTTTCCTTTAATGGACAAAGGCGCATAATTACCTTCCTGCACTACAAAGTCGGGGTTATCCAGCACTTTAAATATCCGCTCGCTGGCTACCATACCCATCTGCAGCACGTTGAACTTATCTGCTATCATGCGCAACGGGCGGAACAATAAGTTCAGGTAAAGCATAAAGGCGATCATTATTCCCAAAGTAGCATCGCCCTGTGCGGCGTCCCTGGCGCTCCACCATATCATTAAGCCCATAGATACCGCCATTATAATTTCTACGAACGGGAAAAAAACAGAATACGCAAAAATAGCCCTGATATTGGCGTTGCGGTGTTCCCTGTTGATCTTCTTAAACTTTGCAAACTCCCTGTCTTCCGCGGCAAAGGCCTGTACAATCTGCATGCCTGTTATGTGTTCCTGTGCAAAGGCGTTCAACTGGGCAACTGCGTTCCGCACTTTTTGAAAAGATACGTTCACACTTTCTTTAAACCACCAGGTTACAATAATTAAAACCGGCAGAATGGCCATGCACACCAGGGTAAGCTTCCAGTCGGTAAAGAACATCACGCCCAAAATAGCAACAATAGAAAGCAGGTCGGCAATAATAGAGATAAGCCCTTCCGAAAAAATATCATTTACCGCCTCTATGTCATTGATGGTACGCGTGGTGAGGGTTCCAATGGGTGTTCTGTCGAACTGCGACAGGTTAAGGTGGATCACCTTTTTATATACTGTAATGCGAAGATCCTTTACCACCGTTTGCCCAAGCCATGAGGTAAGAAAAGAAAAATAAAACCGGAAAGCGGTTTCAGCCAAAAGCAAACCAATTTGTATAATGGTGATAAGGATCACCGTATTGACCAATCCGCCGCGGATATATTTATCTACCGTTACCTGGATGAGCCACGGACGTACGGGCGACATCACGGCCAGCACAATAGCCAGCGTTATAGAGATAAAGAATTGCTTTTTATAGGGCGCTGCATACTTAAATACCCGCCTGAGCAAGCCGAAGTCGAAAATCTTTTTGGCCGGTAACAGTGCTGACATAATTAGAGCGCAAACCTACGTAAATTTTACTTGTTCACTGTTTCAGTTAATCTGTTTCACGGGACAAACGCATTTAACTTATAAAATCGTAAAAAGAGGTGTGCCCACGTTCGGTGTATGAAGACCCACGAAGCTGAAAACAACTGAAGACTATATAGGCACTTCTCATCAAAAGGCAAATGATAACGTATTATATGCTGTTATCAGTCGATAGATTCACCTGATAACTCGTACTCCTGCCCCCGGCTTTGCCTGCAAGTTTGAAAGCGCCTGTTTCAAGTAACTGCTGCATATCCCGTGTTGCTGTAGCTTTTGAAGTTTTGGTGATACCAATATACTTCCTGGCGTTCATGCCGCCTTCGAATCCTTTTGGTCCTTCTTCAAGGATACGCCTTATAACCATCACCTGGCGTTCATTTAACCGGTCTTTGAAGCGGTCAAAGAACTTTGTTTTCTTCAACGTGAATTCAATCTGGCTTTCCGCTTCTATTTGCGCATCAAGCGTTGTATGGATAAAATACGTTACCCACGGCGTTATCTCGTTTGACCGCTGTGCCGTTTCAAGGGCAGTATAATAGGCATTTTTATTTGCTTCTATTGTTCGGGACAGGCTAAGCATGACCGGGCGTCCAATGGTTTGTGATAATGCTTTTTCTGCGATAGCGCGTCCCACTCTTCCATTGCCGTCTTCAAAAGGATGAACGGTCTCAAAATAGAGATGCGCTATTGCCGAACGTACCGGTGCTTTTTTGATCTCCTGCCTACCGCCCGGGGCAGTTTCATTGAACCAGCGGATAAATTTTTTCATTTCGGCTGGCACTTTTGACGAAGGGGGTGCTTCGTAATGCACTTTGGTCTTACCCATAGCACCCGAAACCACCTGCATGGGGTCTTCATGGGTGCGCCACTGACCCGCCATTATATTTTTATTCTCCTGCAGCAACATCCGGTGCCATTCAAAAAGCTTTTCTTCCGTCAATGGCGTTTTGAATGATCTGCGCACATCAATCATCAGTTCGCCTAATCCGGCAGCCGATTTGTCTTTGATATAAACCTGGCTGGTATGTAATCCCAAATTCTTGCGTATGGAAGAAAGAACATCTTTCCTGCTGGGATATTCGCCTTCAATTTCAGAGGTTTTAATCGCCTCGGCAAGAATGATATCAACAATAACTTCCTCTTTGGTTTCCTCCGGCAGTCCTTCTATAATGCCCGATACGCGCCCTGCCTTTTCAGAAAAAACAAGCAGGTCGTCCTCTGCCCCGGCGAGGTCGTATGTAAAATTTGTCCAATTTTTTTGTTGCCAGTTGTATGTTGTCATGAGCCGGTTATTCTATATATTCGGCTCAAAAATAACTAAAAAATGAGCCAAATGGAACAATTATTCGGCTCATAAGCATTTAGAGGCTAAAGGTGCGGGTATTTCTTCGGGGTAATAATCAGCACATCCCCAGGCTGTCGTACGTCGGCGCATGATAAACACCCAACCGTGGTTTCGTAAATTTATTCATACAGGAAAAAAGAATTTCACGATTTTAAGGTGATAATTCTACCTTTTTGAACACTAATAATAAAATGGAATGGTGGAGCACGAAAGTTTAGTTGGATTATATCAGGAAGTCTTTCCCGAAGCAGCACGTTTAATAAAGTGTTTGGGTGGAGATCTGGAAGAAGCGAAAGATGCTTTTCATGATGCGCTATTGATATATCTTGAAAGAGAAGCAAAAGGTACATTGCAAATTCATACTTCGGCAAAAGCATATTTGCTGGGCACTGCCATTGAAGAAAATATTGCGAATCTTGTAGTAGCACAACTTCTTTACCTCGATAGTGAAAGTCACGAGCCGATTATGCTTTACATCAATAGTCCCGGTGGCGTTGTGTATTCAGGCTTTGCTATTTATGATACGATACGAAAATTAAAATCACCTGTATCAACTGTTGCAGTTGGTTTTTGCGGAAGCATGGCAACCGTTTTACTTACAGCAGGCGCCAAAGGACAACGTTATGCGCTTCCCTATGCAACTGTGCACATGCATCCTACAGGTGGTGGTGCAAAAGGCTATACCGAAGATGTTCGCATTGCCTACAAAGAACAGGAGCGATTACAAAACCAGATATTTTACCTGATCGGCAAATGTTCAGGACACAGCAAAGATGAAATTGAAGAGATGTTTCGCCGCGACCATTTTTTTAATGCTGTTGAAGCAAAAGAGTATGGCCTGGTTGATGAAGTATTAGGCGATACAGATGATCTGATCAGCATAGAAGATGTCAGATGCAACATTCAATTTCAAGCGGGTAAAAACAGGGAGATGATCGGGTTTAAAAGAGAATAGTCATTACCTCACAGGCATATCATCATAAGTGCTTCCGTTAAATATGCTTCCTGTTTTCTTTTTGGTAGTACCACCCCGGCCGCCATGGTTTCGCCCACGAACCACAAAACCGCAGGTCAAAACGCTTCTCTCAAATCTTTTAAAAAGTTATACTCCTTTATATCAAGCCCTCCTGGTAGTGGTTCGTGAGCGAAACCATACTGGAAATTTTCGGAACAACACTCGCAGGTTGACTCAATGACCATCATCTTTCACCTATAATTTTTATTTCTCAAAATAATATAACTTTAAGCAAAACATTTTTATGGATGCTAACGAAAAACATACAGAAGGGTTTATTCCCACACATGGCGGCTACAGAAACCTGATCACTTTTCAGAAAGCCGAAATTATTTATGACGGAACGGTGTTTTTTTGCAATCGTTACTTTAGCAAATATGACCGTACCAGGGAGCAGATGATACAGGCAGCACGCTCAGGAAAACAGAATATTGCTGAAGCAAGTATGGCTTCCGCTACTTTTCAAAAAGCCATAGAGCATGAAGATGCAGGGATCAGTGCTAATGTATTACGAAGCCTGTCTAAGGTTAACATTTATTTGCCGGGGCAGCAAATAGTATCATTGGAAAAAGCATTTATTAAGGAAGGTGGCTTGCGCGAAAGAATGACGAACGCCCGATTACAGCATAGAAATAAATAAACCTTACTAAATTATTTTGGTGGGACTTGTGCGACCAGAGTGACGCCATAGCTTAGCTCCGTCCTCCGTGTCACCCTGTCGCCCCAAAAGAAAAGTACTATTGTAAAATAACTAATGTTCAGGTGGCAGGTCAGCTATCACACAGCACGTGGGATGCAGCCCTCCATATTTCAAAAATTTTAGTGGCTTTAAATACATGAGCCGGTATTAGCCGTGGGTGATATGTATTTTTGTGTATTGGTGCAGGCAACTGCAATAATATACTTGGTGCTATAGCGGCATCAGGTCAGCCACACACAATAGCTTTGCTACAGACCTGTGTGGAGAAGAAGGGGATTTTTATGGGCCGGGCTGTGTTGCTACTATCATCGCCTGTTGTGTCACTCACTTGTGCGTTCGGGGTGCTATTGGGCATTGGGCAACGGCGTTTGAAAAATTCAATCTTACGTATATGTATAGAATTTATATAGCAGGAAAAATGAAACCGGATTTTAATCAGTTTTATTTCTCCTTTTTCAGTGCGGCGTGGATCTTTTTTACAAAGCTTACCGGCATTTCGGCAACATCAGCTACCTGCTTATCCGAAAGCCCCAGCTTGATGATCAGGTTTTCAATAACCTCCCGCTTGCCTTTTTCTATTCCTTTCTCCATACCCTTTTCTATACCTTTTTCAAAAACCTCTTCACGTTCTATTTTCTTTATGGTTTCTATAATACCCATGGTAATTGCTCCTCCTGTTAATTGTTCAATTTGGTTATCAAACGTACATGAAATTTTTCATTCATAAAACCTGCCCCCGTCCGAATGGCTTGTCCGGGCGGACGTTCCGGCAGGCGGGTACACAAGGATGAACGTTTATACATGGAGAGTTGTATTGGTGTTATAGGTCAAAAATATTTGTAATCATATGCTATTTACGCGGGCGCTTTTATAGCGTATATTACGCGGAAATACAAACGTTGCACGCCATTTTTCGAGACACTCTAAAATTACTAAGATTTTTGGCATTCGGAGACAAAGCCTTTATATTTGTACAAACAGGACACTATTATGGAGATAAGAACAGATTTATTTTTAGGTGACAGCAAAATGATGCTCAAAAGGCTTCCCGACAACTCTGTAGATCTCATTGTGACATCTCCACCTTACGCAGACCAGCGTAAAGGAACGTATGGCGGCATCCATCCTGACAAATATGTTGAATGGTTTCTTCCAATAACAAAAGAACTTCTCCGGGTTTTAAAACCAACCGGAACTTTCATATTAAATATTAAGGAAAAAGTTGTTGAAGGTGAACGTAGCACTTATGTAATGGAACTAATTCTTGAGATGCGTAAGCAAGGCTGGCTATGGACAGAGGAATTTATTTGGCACAAAAAGAATTGTTATCCCGGCAAATGGCCTAATCGTTTTCGTGACGCGTGGGAAAGACTTCTGCAATTCAATAAGGATAAGAAGTTTAATATGTATCAGGAAGAAGTAATGGTTCCAAT
This sequence comes from Agriterribacter sp., assembly GCF_035444585.1. Taxonomy (GTDB): domain Bacteria; phylum Bacteroidota; class Bacteroidia; order Chitinophagales; family Chitinophagaceae; genus Agriterribacter. Next base: position 3,296 of record NZ_DAOMOZ010000147.1, on the reverse strand, counting down.
GGGTGATTGGGCAAAATCAAGGCTTAAAAACCTTAGCAACACAGATAAAACAAGAGATAATTCAAAGGTTGGCAGCGGTTTCGGCAAAAACATTTCAAATTGGCTAACAAGAGACAAAGCTTTTCCTACTAATGTTCTTCATTTAGCGACAGAATGCAGTAACAAAAATCATAGTGCTGCTTTTCCTGAAGAACTTCCTGAATGGTTTTTAAAGCTGTTTACCAAAGAAAAGGACACGGTACTTGACCCTTTCATGGGTTCAGGAACAACAGTTTTAGTAGCCAACAGAATGAAGCGACACTCAATCGGCATTGACATAGTTCCCGAATACTATGACATGGTAAAGGAACAAGTTAACCCAGTAGAATTATATTTATTAGAGCCGACTGTAAAATATGAAACAACTAAACCTAAAAGACGTTACGCAGTACGTTGAAGACAATATCGGAACCTTTCACCAAAAGAGAATTGCCGGGCTGAATGATTTGAAACTTCGGAAAGTTTTGGGAAAGAAAAACCCTTACCTCTTCAAAGCAAAATATATTCTGACTGCACAGGATATTATAGAGAGCTTAACCGATGCATTTATTTCTTCACAGGAAGAAACAATTTTCGGTGATTGGCTCGAAGGGCTTGCAATTTTTATCAACGGTAAAGTATATAACGGTCGTAAGTCAGGTATTCCCGGCATTGACTTAGAGTTTGACAAAGATGCTGTTCGCTATATTGTAACGATAAAATCTGGACCCAATTGGGGCAACAGCTCACAAATTGGTAAAATGAGAGCGGATTTCAAAACTGCACAAAAGACACTTCGTACAAGCAATTCACAACTCAACATAACAGCCGTAAACGGTTGCTGCTACGGCAGAGACAATAATTCAGATAAAGGAGACTATTTCAAATATTGTGGTCAAAAGTTTTGGGAGTTTATTTCGGGTGACACAGACCTTTACACAAAAATCATAGAGCCATTAGGACATCAGGCTAAAGAACGTAACGACGACTTCATTCAATCTTATTCGCAAATGATAAACAAATTCACAAAAGAATTTGCAGACACTTTTTGCATGAACAACGGTTCAATAGATTGGGACAAACTTGTACGCTTTAATTCAGCAACTGTCGCTCCTTAATAATATTAATCACTATAAATCTTTACAAAATGCCACAATGCTTAATTCCAAATTGTACAAACAATGCAACTAATAATATCGCCATTCGATTAAGAAGAGAAGACACTACCGCAATATGGGCGCCCAATAGTCAAGCATTTCTATGTAATGTTCATGCTGCTCAAGGTTATACCATAAATATTGATTTTGTTCCAGCTCAAGGTCATACAATCACAACAAATGTTTCTGCAGGTGGACATACAGAGACAAGAACAACTCCGATAGTAAATGTGCCGTAACGCAGCCGCCATGGCTCGTGTTTACGAACTACAAAACCGCAGGTCAAAACTTCTCTCAAATCTTTTTAAAAGTTATACTCCCTTATATCAAATTCCTGGTAAAGTTGGTGGATTTTGAAGAATGCAAAAAGTACGCATAAAGAGACAGGCATATCTTCAGACCTGCACGAGGGCGGATGGGATGATGGGATATTGGGAATTGTGGGATATGTGTGGAGAATAAGGAGATTTTTATGGGGCGGGCTGTAGTGCTACTATTAGGCTGTGGTTGCGTCGCACTCTTGTACGGTTGGAGCGCTATTGGGCATTGGGCAACGGTGTTTGAAAAGTTCAATCTTACGTATATGTGTAGCGTTTATATAGCAGGAAAAATGAAACTGGATTTTAATCAGTTTTATTTTTTCTTTTTCAGTGCAGCGCGGATCTTTTTCACAAAGCTTACCGGCATTTCGGCAATATCAGCTACTTGCTTATCCGAAAGCCCCAGCTTGATGATCAGGTTTTCAATAACTTCCCGCTTGCCTTTTTCTATTCCTTTCTCCATACCTTTCTCCATACCTTTTTCTATACCTTTTTCAAAAACCTCTTCACGCTCAATTTTCTTTATGGTTTCTATAATACCCATGGTAATTGCTCCTCCTGTTAATTGTTCTATTTGGTTATCAAATTTACGGTTTATTTCCTCGTTTCCAACATAGATGAAGTTTTTCAAAAAAAGCAGCAGCCTCTTTATCTTGTTATGGCTGAATTTTTTGCTTTGTATCAACGCTCGGGCTACCGTTAGCCGGTGTTCAGCCAGCGCCTCTTCAGGCACTTTGCCCTGCAACAGCGCCTTTTGTGCTGCCAGCACGATCAGGGCAAACGGGTTGTCCATAGCCAGCAGCTCTGCTTCGAAGTGATCGAATATATGATATGCATTATAGCGGTAGGTAATTTCAGTGCCCATAAATGTTTTATGGAACGTATGGGGGTGCTGTTGCCGCCTGCTGCCTGTAAATATGGCTAAGGCAGTTATATCTACCCCGTATCGGTCGTATATCCTGTACCAGTACTGGAACATGCGTTTGGGAAAGCCTTTCGTGCTGCCGCCCTGTATCTCAAGATGTACCAGTATCCATTCTTCCTTACCGTTTTTCAGGAATGTTTTTACCAGCATGTCTACGAACCTGCTTCCTCCCTGCTTTTTAAGTTCAGGGAATAGTTCGGTCAGTTCTTTATCAAGGAATACAAAACCTTTGTGGAAGTCAAATATTTTATCTGCATCCGGAAAACAAAAGCGAAGCAGGTAAGGAAAAAGCTCTTCAAAAGCGGCTTTTAAAAGAGCATCGTCTTTTTTGCGCGGTACAGTATTCTCCCGGTTAGCTATAGGTTTTCTATTCATAGCAGGAATGGTGTAGTGTGCTATATTAAAACAATTCAAACGTACATGAAATTTTTCATTCATAAAACCTGCCCGTTCCGGCAGGCGGGTACACACAATGGATGAATGAAAAATTTTATGGGAGTTCCTCTTGGCTAAAAAACAAACCTGTCCGCCGCAGGAGGATAATAAATATTCAAGAGAAGTGTAATGTTTTAATATGAAAAAGAGCCGGGCGCGATAATGGTAATTTAAGCAATGCTGCCAGATATTTATAAAATACCTTTACACAAACAATCAAACAATTAAAAAGATGGATAGTAGATACGTTTTGAATTATACTTACATATAATTATATTTGTATTATGAAAATAAAATTCTTTAACCCGGATAGTCTTGATAAAAATCTGAAAGCCACCGTACACAAAAGCGGAAAACTTGGATTTACGGTAGATGCTGCAAAAAGGCTAAAGCTGGAAACTAACAAAAGCGCTGCAATAGGAACAAATGAGGATGACCCAT